>CAJASG010000548.1 GCA_903944555.1 uncultured beta proteobacterium | reverse complement strand
TGGCCCAACGGACACTCGCGCTCAAAGCAGGGCGCACAGGTCAGTGGAGGCTGGTAGCTGGCGTCGTTTTTCAGCCAAATGACTTTTGCCAGCGCACTCAGGGGTGGCGTGTGCAAGGGACTGGAAGAGCCAAACAACGCCACCTGACGCACGCCAAAGGCAGCCGCCACATGCATCAGCCCCGAGTCGTTGCTGACCATGACCTTGGCCGCGGCAATGGTGGCCAGGGCTTGGTCCAGCGTGGTACGGCCCGCCAAATCCAGGCATTGCCCGGGCATTCCGGCGTTGACCGCTTGCGCAATTTCAGCGCACAAGGCGGCTTCTTTGCCAGACCCCAGTAGCACCACGGGCAAGGGCAACTGCCGCGCCAACGCAGCGAAGTGCTGGGCAGGCCAGCGTTTGGCCGGGCCATATTCGGCACCCGGTGCCATCACGTAGTAGTTTTGGCGGCGTAATTGCAACGCGGCCAAGGCTGTCAAGACCTGCTCCACCGTGAGCTGCAACAGCGGCTGGTCGCCTTGTACATCGGCTTCCCCGCTCAGTGCCGAATAAAACGCCACCATGGGCGGGCGGCGACCTTCGGGAGGATTCGGCAAGCGGTGCGTCAACAAGGCCACGCGCGACTCACCTTGGTAGCCAACCCGCTTGGGGATGCCTGCCCACCAGGGCAGCAAGGCGCTTTTTAAGGAATTGGGACAGACATAGGCCGTGTCAAATTTGCCGCGCAACTGCTTGGCCAGGGTGCGCCGGGCACTCCATTGCAGCCCGCCGTGGGCAAACGGCAACTCCAACACTTCGGCCACCTGCGGCATGGCGCGGTACACCGGCGCCACCCAGGGCAAAGCACCCACGGTGAGCCTCTCGCCACGCGCATGCAGGCGGCGCAGTAAAGGCTCGGTCATCACCGCATCCCCAATCCACTGGGGGGCGATGACCAAAGAATTGGAATGCAGCTCCAAGGCTTCAGTGCCCGTGAAAATGCTCGCCGTCTTTGAGCTTGTACACGGTACCGCAATACGGGCACTTGGCCTCACCGGTCTTGCCCACGTCCAGATACACCTTGGGGTGGGTGTCCCAGACTTTCATCCCCGCCAGGGGGCTGGGACAAAACACACCACCTTGGTGGTTCAGGTCTTTGGCTAGTAATTCAATGTGCGATTGGGACATGCTTATTCCTGAGAATTTTTTTATGGTATCGATTAAACCGGGGTCAGCCAATGGGCGTACTTGGGGTTGCGGCCATTGACGATGTCAAAGAAGGCGCTCTGGATTTTCTCGGTAATCGGCCCGCGTGAGCCGCAACCCAATTCAATGCGATCGAGTTCGCGGATGGGGGTGACCTCGGCTGCGGTGCCGGTGAAGAATGCCTCGTCGCAAATATAGACTTCGTCGCGGGTGATGCGCTTTTGCACCACTTCCAGGCCCAGGTCCTTGCAGATGTGGAACACGGTGTTGCGGGTAATGCCGTTAAGCGCACCAGCCGACAAATCAGGGGTGTAGACCACGCCGTCTTTGACCACAAACAGGTTTTCCCCAGCACCTTCGCTGACAAAACCATTGGCGTCCAGCAGCATGGCCTCATCGTAACCGTCATCCGTAGCTTCCATATTGGCCAAGATGGAGTTGGTGTAGTTGCTCACCGCCTTGGCCTGGGTCATGGTGATGTTGACGTGGTGACGGGTGTAGCTGGAGATCTTGACACGGATACCGCGCTTCATGCCCTCTTCGCCCAGGTAGGCGCCCCAAGGCCAAGCTGCGACCATCAAATGGATGGTGTTGCCCTTGGGGCTGACACCGAGCTTTTTGTCGCCAATCCAGGTCAAGGGGCGCAAATAGCCCGACTCCAGCGTGTTTTCACGGATCACTGCGACTTGGGCGGCATTGACCTGCTCTTTGGTGAACGGAATATTCATGCGCAGGATTTTGGCGCTATTGAACAGGCGGTCAGTGTGCTCGGCCAGACGGAATATGGCGGTGCCACCGTCCCCTTTGTACGCCCGCACGCCTTCAAATGCCCCGCAGCCGTAGTGCAGGGTATGGGACAGCACATGTATCTTGGCATCACGCCACTCCACCATCTGGCCATCCATCCAGATTTTTCCGTCGCGGTCAGACATAGAGGGAGGTAACGGGCTCATACAGGGTGTCCTTAAAGAGGTTCAGTGCAGATATTGCGAAAGCGTGATTTTACGGGGCTGCACAACCACAGCCCCCGCCGCGCGGGCGCTTAGGCGGCGTGCGCGTCTTGCACCGATTGCTCCAACTCGGAAAAGGCCTCCTGTACATAGTCACCCAAGCGCTGCAAATTGGGCAACTCGTCTGTCGCAATCAGTCCAAAGAACAAATCGCCGGCATAGCTGAATAAGGTAATGTTCAGTAAATTGCTGGGCGGAAGCGTGCTGATGGGGTGCATTTCCTCCATTTTGGCGCCTTTGACATACAAATAGTCTTTCGGCCCCGGCACGTTGGATACCAGTGTGTTGCCCATGGGCGGCAAGGTATTGCTCAACTTCAACATTTCAGCGATTTGGGCTACCAGTCCGGTAATGATGGTGTACGACTCAATGCCCTCGGGTGCCACGCTGTCAATCATGGTGCGAACACTGCGCAGCGAAAACCCGATATTGCGCAGGCGCACGTAGGGGTCATCGGTCGGGGGGGACAGCTCCACCTGAATAATGCCGATCTTGTTGCCCGCAGTCTTCTCACCGGCCTGGCGCAGATTGACTGGCATTTGAATCGTGATGGGCCTCTTCAGCTCCACCCCCTGGTCGCTCAGGTAGCGGCGCAGCGCACCATCCAGACAAGTGAGTGCTACATGGTTGACGGTGGAACGGGTGCGTTCGCGGATCTTGTTGACGCGCTCCATCGACACCCCCGCCGTCGTGAATTGGCGCCCGGACGTCACCTGCCCGGTCAACGGGGTTTTGGCACTGGAGACAAATGGCAGGGCAATCGCATTCTTGGTGAGCTTGACGCTCTCCAAAAACAACATCGCGGCCAAGCGCCCTATGCCCAACAACCGCAGCGTGGTACCACCCACTTGCTTCCACAGCGACTGCATCAATTCCTGGGCCGCCTTTTTGCGTTTCACGCCATGCCCGCGGTGCGTTTTCGTCCACACCGGGGTGAGCGTCAGATCGTCGGGCGACTGTGCCATGTTCTCGGCCGTCCAACGTGACATGGTCACGCCATCGGCATAGGCGTGGTGCATTTTTTGATACAGGGCAAAACGCCCGGACCCCTCATCGCTGGACAAGCC
>CAJASG010000547.1 GCA_903944555.1 uncultured beta proteobacterium | reverse complement strand
GTCAACAGCGATTGTGATCATGGGGCAGTTACCCAAAAAGAAGAGTGTTCAAAGAAAACCAGACGGCAAAAATGAGAAAAGCCCGTCGCCACAGTACCTGCAGCTTCGGGCTTTGCGTGAACTATGAAGTTCAGGCTTCAGATTTGGTCTTCAACACCTTGCGACCACGGTAAAAACCGGTGGGGCTGATGTGGTGGCGCAGGTGAATTTCGCCAGTAGTAGGTTCGACAGCAATGCCTGGAACAACCAGGGCATTGTGCGAGCGGTGCATACCGCGCTTGGATGGAGATTTTTTGTTTTGTTGAACAGCCATGATTCGCTCCTGGGCGAAAGTGCTGCACAAACGGCAACACTTAAAAGGTTAGTAAAAGCGCTTTTGATTGAAAGCGCGAAGCCTCAAATTATAGCCCAAACTGAGCTAACTAGGCAAGGGGCGGCTTCTTGAGCTGACCCAGAACGGCAAACGGATTGGGTTTATCGACCGGCTCATCCACAAAATCAGGGTCTGCAACCTGCAACTTGACAGGGACGGGGCAAACCTCATGCTTTGGCACAACAGGCAGCGCCATCAGGAGTTCGTCCTCCATCAGCTCCAGCAAATTGAATTCACGGCTCAAAACAAGGACGTCCTCTTCTGCTTCTTCATCTTGGGCTGCGGCCAATTCCTCTGTCGCAACAAACCGAAAGCTTCTCTCTGCTGAAACGGGCACGTCCACCGGACCCAGGCAACGCTGGCAAGTCAGAGGCAACACCACCTGAACCTCCAAATGCAGCCAGACTTCCTCACTGGACTCCCCTTCACGAACGACCTCACCCCGAACCAAATAGCTAACCGGCGTTTCGGCGCCAAGACCCAGGGTCTCCTCCAGCAATCGTTCAAAGCGTGCCAAACGCTCTTCTCCGGCCAGTTTTCCTGCCCCCCTGGCAAAGGCTTCGACATTCAGGTGCTTGGCTACAAAATCATTTTTCATGCGCGCAGTGTAAGAGAATCAGGGCCATGACAGCCACCTCAAACAGAAAACTCATCCTCGGGTCCACCTCAGTCTACCGACGTGAACTACTGGACCGCCTGCGTGTCCCGTACTCCGTAGAGTCGCCCCATGTGGACGAAACTCCTCTTACCGGCGAACAACCGGCGGCACTCGCCCGCCGTTTGGCGCTGGCCAAGGCCCAGGCGGTAGCGGCCCGTTTCCCGGACAGCATCGTGATTGGAGCAGACCAGGTCGCCGACATGGATGGCGTCGCCCTGGGCAAACCAGGCACCCATGAACGCGCCGTGGCGCAATTGCAGCAAATGCGTGGCAAAACCGTTATTTTCCAAACAGCGGTGGCCGTCGTTTGCCTGCAAAGCGGTTTTTGCCAACAGGCCTTGGCCCCGGTCAAGGTGACGTTTCGAATGCTGAGCGATGAAGAAATCGAGCTCTATTTACGGGCGGAACAACCCTATGACTGCGCAGGCAGCGCCAAGAGCGAAGGGATGGGCATCACGCTGCTAGAGTCCATTGAGAACGACGATCCCACCGCACTGGTCGGTCTGCCATTGATCCGCACCAGCCAGATGCTGCGTGCCGCCGGATTTGCTTTGGTGCAAGCACCTCGGACCCCCGCATGAGTAACACGACCAACGCGAATTTGGCCACTGCCCGCATCGGCACACTGTATCTGGTGCCTGCGCCACTGGACTTTGGCTGTGCGAGCCAGGCGCCACTCGAACGGGTGATGCCCACAGGCACCCTAGAAGTCGCGGCAACGCTGCGGCATTGGGTTTGCGAAAACGCCAAGTCCACCCGCGCCTACCTCAAACGCATTGGCGAAAGGTATCCCTTGTGCGAACCGATGCAAACGATGGATATTCAAGAGCTACCGCGGGAAGTGCATAAAAAGGGCGACCACCAAGGCGGCTTTGATGCCCGGCATTTGCTCGCCGCAGCGCTGCAGGGGAAGGATGTTGGACTGGTAAGTGAAGCCGGCATGCCCGCCGTGGCCGACCCCGGCTCGTCGGTCGTGCGTGCGGCGCACGACTTGGGGGTGCGCGTGGTGCCGCTGGTGGGTCCCGTGTCCCTCTTGCTGGCGCTCGCAGCCAGTGGTTTGAACGGCCAAAATTTCGCTTTCGTCGGGTATTTGCCCAGCACGCCTGCCGAACGGACCCAAAGAATCAGGGAACTTGAATCGCTGGCGCTCAAGACCGGACAAACCCAACTCTTTATTGAAACACCCTACCGAAATGC
>CAJASG010000546.1 GCA_903944555.1 uncultured beta proteobacterium | reverse complement strand
GGAGTCCACATAACGCGCAGTGCCGCCGGGTGCGCCTTCCTCGCCCATCACATGCCAGGGCTCTAGCGCGTTGCGCAGGGTCAACTCAATACCTGCGGTGTTGATGGAGCCGACCAGCGGAAAGCGGAATTCGTAGTGCGGTGCAAACCAGCTGGAATCAAACGCATAACCGGCACTGCGCATGTCCTCCATCACGTCGTCAAAATCCTGCTTGATGAAGGTCGGCAGCATGAAGCGGTCGTGCAACTCGGTGCCCCAGCGGGTGGCGGGGGCCTTAAATGGCTCCTTCCAGAAGCGTGCCACCAGTGCGCGCAACAAGAGCTGCTGCACGCTGCTCATGTGCGGGTGCGGCGGCATCTCAAAGGCGCGCAACTCCAACAGGCCCAAACGACCAGTGCTGGAGTCTGGCGAGTACATCTTGTCGATGGAAAACTCGCTGCGGTGGGTGTTGCCGGTGGCGTCGATCAGGATGTTGCGCAGACTGCGGTCTACCAGCCACGGCGGCATGCTCTGTCCGTAGATCTCGCGGTTTTTGTAGATCTGCTCGATGGCAATTTCCATCTCGTACAGTTGGTCGTTGCGCGCTTCGTCCACGCGTGGCGCCTGGCTGGTGGGGCCGACAAACATGCCGCTGAACAGGTAGCTCAGCGCCGGGTGGTTGTGCCAATACAGCAGCAGGCTGGCTAGCAACTCAGGCTTGCGCAGGAACGGGCTGTCCGACGGGGTTGCGCCGCCCATGACAAAGTGGTTGCCACCACCGGTGCCAGTGTGGCGGCCGTCTTTCATGAACTTCTCGGCACTTAGCCGCGACTCAAACGCCGCGTTGTACAAAAACTCGGTGTTCTTGACCAGCTCTTTCCAGTTGTTGACCGGGTGGATGTTGACCTCGATGACACCGGGGTCGGGCGTGACTTGCAGTAGTTTGAGGCGTGGGTCGCGCGGCGGTGGGTAGCCTTCCAGCACCAGTTGCACTTTAAGCTCTTCCGCGGTGGCTTCAATGGCGGCCAGCAGGTCCAGGTAGTCCTCCAGTTTTTCCAGCGGCGGCATGAAGATGTACAACACCCCCGATTTTTCACCCACGGCCTCGGCTTTGGGTCCGCTGGCGCGGCGCGGGTCGCGCACTTCCACACACAGCGCGGTGCGGGTGACCCAGTGCGCAGACTCCTTGCGCGCTGGTACGCGGGCGAAGTCGGTCGGTTCGGCTTGCGCCGCACTTTGGGCGTTGGTCGCGGTGGGGTTGGCGGCATGGGCGCTGGCGGTTTGCAGCAGGCGAGGGGCCTCCGGCTGCGGGCCATTGCCTGTCAAATACGGTGTGGCCCCCAGGTTCGGCGTCGCGGCTACATACCGCGTGGCCATTGCGCTGTGCGCGGGCAGGGCGGGTTGCGGAATGGATGGGTCTTGCTCGATCAGATACGGGTAGTCGGCCTCGCTCACCCAGGGCAGCGAGTCCAGCGGCAGGCGCAAGCCCATGGGGGAGTCGCCGGGCATGAGGTACATGCGTTCATCGCGCAGGAACCACGAGCCGGTGGTCCACACCGGGCCGCCAGGGCCGGATTCCAGCTTCTGGCCGGGCAGGCGCGGGCCCTCGAAGGGTTTGACCGGCAACACGTAGCCCACCACCGAGTCCAGTTTTTGCTCGAACACGCGGCGCAGGCGGGCGCGTTCCATCTCGTCGTCCAGCTTGGAGTTGAACGGGTCCACATTCACCGGCAGGCGGCGCTCGCGCCACAGGTAGTACCAGGTGTCCTCATAGGCACTTTGCATGAACTGGTCGGTGATGCCCAGCTTGGCCGCCAGGGTCTGCGTGAAGCGCCGTGCATCTTCGCTGGTGTAGTGGGTGGGCGCACGCTCGTCGGTGAACAGCGCGGGGTTGGACCACACTTTTTGGTGGTCAGCGCGCCAATAGATGTTGAGCGCCCAGCGCGGCAGCTGCTCGCCGGGGTACCACTTGCCCTGACCAAAGTGCAAAAAGCCACCTTGGCCGTATTCTTTGCGCAATTTATGCACCAATTCGGTGGCAAAACCCCGTTTGGTCGGGCCTAGTGCGTCAATGT
>CAJASG010000545.1 GCA_903944555.1 uncultured beta proteobacterium | reverse complement strand
CAGCGTCATGTTCGTCAACAACGAAATTGGTGTCATTCAGGACATCGCTGCCATTGGTGCGGCCTGTCGCGAAAAGGGTGTGCTCTTGCATGTGGATGCAGCGCAGGCTACCGGCCGTGTGGCATTTGATTTGACTACGTTGCCCGTCGACTTGATGAGTCTCACCGCCCATAAAACCTATGGCCCCAAAGGCATTGGTGCCTTGTTTGTGCGCCGCAAGCCCCGCGTTCGCCTAGAAGCCCAGATGCACGGTGGCGGACATGAGCGCGGCATGCGCAGTGGCACTTTGCCTACCCACCAGATTGTGGGTATGGGTGAGGCCTACCGCATTGCCAAAGAAGAAATGGCAGCGGAAAACGTGCGCATTCAGGCTTTGCATGACCGCATGCTGGCCGGTTTGAAGGATGTGGAACAGGCGTTCATCAATGGCCATGTGACGCAACGCGTTCCGCATAACTTGAACATGAGCTTCAACTATGTGGAAGGCGAGTCATTGATCATGGGGATCAAGGGTTTGGCGGTTTCCAGCGGTTCGGCCTGTACCTCCGCCAGCCTGGAGCCCAGCTACGTGCTGCGTGCTCTGGGGCGTAGCGACGAGTTGGCGCACAGTAGCTTGCGCATGACCATTGGCCGCTGGACGACCGAGGCCGAGATCGACTACGCGGTGGACACGATCAAGAAAAACGTAGCCAAGCTACGTGATTTGAGTCCTCTGTGGGATATGTACCAAGAAGGCATTGATATTTCCACCATTCAGTGGAGTGCGCACTGATTCGTGCGCGGTTAACGTTTAGGAGAATTCAAGATGGCATATTCTGAAAAAGTAGTGGACCACTACGAAAATCCCCGCAATGTGGGCTCTTTCGACAAGGGTGATGAATCGGTCGGTACCGGCATGGTGGGTGCACCTGCTTGCGGCGATGTGATGAAGTTGCAGATCAAGGTCAACCCGCTGACAGGGGTGATTGAAGATGCGCGTTTCAAGACCTACGGTTGCGGTTCCGCCATTGCCTCGTCATCGTTGGTGACCGAGTGGGTCAAGGGAAAAACCCTGGACGAAGCCGCCGCGCTGAAAAATAGCCAGATCGCCGAAGAATTGGCCTTGCCACCTGTCAAAATCCATTGCTCCATCTTGGCGGAAGACGCCATCAAGGCGGCGGTGGACGACTACAAGAAAAAGCACCTTGCTTGATATCTGATTGAATTTATGGCTGTTACTGTTACCGAAGCCGCTGCACGGCACGTGAGCCGCTACCTTACCAAGCGCGGTAAAGGGGTGGGGGTGCGTTTGGGTGTCAAAACCACAGGCTGCTCCGGTTTGGCATACCAATTGGAATACGTGGATGAGTTGGCCCCGGAAGACATTATTTTTGAGGGCCACGGCGTCAAAGTGTTGGTAGACCCCAAAAGTCTCGCCTACATCGACGGGACCGAATTGGACTTCGTGCGTGAGGGGCTCAACGAGGGCTTCCGATTTAATAACCCAAATGAGCGTGACAAGTGCGGGTGCGGTGAGTCGTTTCGGGTGTGAATCTCCAGTCCAACGATTTTGAGCTGTTTGGGCTGGCGCAGCGGTTTGAGCAGGACCGGGCGGTGCTGGACGCCAAGTGGAAAGAGCTTCAGCGTGAGGTCCATCCTGATAAATTCACAGCGCAGGGGGCGGCAGCCCAGCGCGTGGCCATGCAGTGGTCCGTGCGCATTAACGAGGCCTACCAGCGGCTGAAAGACCCCCTGAAACGGGCAGCTTACTTGTGTGAGTTAGGTGGCGCTCCGGTCAATGCCCACAGCAACACCGCCATGCCTACGCATTTCCTGATGCAGCAAATGGAGTGGCGTGAAGCATTGGAGGACGCGTCCAGTGCGCAAGCGTTGGAAACCCTGCGGCAAAATGTGGAGCACTCCAAGCAGGATTTGCTAAATCAATGCGCCCAATTTCTTGACGTAAAGGGCAATCGAAGCGCTGCGGTGCAGCCGGTGCGTGAGCTCATGTTCATTGAGAAATTTGCGCTGGATTTGGACCGTGCTTTTGACAAGTTTGAATAGATAACAACGATGGCGCTTTTACAAATTTCTGAACCCGGCCAATCGCCCAACCCCCATGAACGGCGCGTTGCCGTCGGGATTGACTTGGGCACGACCCACTCCCTGGTGGCGGCGGTGCGCAATGGGGTGGCTGAATGTTTGCCCGATGGACAGGGGCGGGTTCTCTTGCCGTCGGTGGTGCGCTACCTGGCAGGCGGCGGGCGCCAGATTGGATATGCCGCGCAAGAAAACCTGGCCATGGACGCCGAGAACACGATCACGTCGGTCAAGCGGTTCATGGGGCGCAGTCTGGGCGACGTCGTTGGCGCGGGCAAACTCCCCTACCGTTTTGCAGACAACGCGGGCATGCTGGGGATTCACACCGTGGTGGGCGAGAAATCTCCGGTGGAGGTGAGTGCCGAGATCCTGGCCACGCTGCGGTATTTGGCAGAAGACACCTTCAATAGTGATTTGTATGGGGCGGTGATTACCGTGCCCGCCTATTTTGACGATGCCCAGCGCCAAGCCACCAAAGATGCCGCGCAGTTGGCCGGTATCAATGTGCTGCGCCTGATCAGTGAGCCCACGGCAGCGGCCATTGCCTACGGACTGGATAACGCGGTTGAGGGGGTTTACGCCATTTATGACCTGGGTGGGGGCACGTTCGATATTTCCATCCTTCGCCTGACCCAAGGGGTCTTTGAGGTGGTCGCAACGGGCGGTGACTCGGCATTAGGCGGCGACGATTACGACCATGCGTTGGCCGACTGGGTCTTGGCGCAGACTGGGGTGCTGGCGGTATCTCCTGCAGACAAAGCGGCACTCAAGGTTGCCGCCAGGGCCTGCAAGGAGTCACTGACCTCTGCTAAGGCCGCAAGTTTTGCAGCGCAGTTGTCTGGTGGGTTGCTGGAATTTGAAGTCGAACAAAGCCAGTTCTACGCCGCCACTGCTGCTCTCACTGTGCGCACCATTGCTGCAGTGCGCAAGGCCTTGCGTGATGCCAAGTTAGCGGTTCAAGATGTGCAAGGTGTGGTGATGGTGGGGGGCTCCACCCGCATGCCCCAAGTGCAGGACGCGGTTGACCAATTTTTCGGACGCCCGCCGCTCACCAACCTGAATCCGGACGAAGTGGTGGCACTGGGTGCCTCCATCCAGGCCAATCAGTTGGCAGGCAATAACGCCGCCGGGGATTTGCTCTTGCTCGACGTCATCCCACTCTCCCTGGGTGTGGAGACCATGGGCGGCTTGGTGGAGCGCATTGTGCCGCGCAACCAGACGATCCCGACGGCCATGGCGCAAGATTTCACCACCTACAAAGATGGCCAAACCGCATTGGCCTTGCATGTGGTGCAGGGTGAGCGCGACATGGTCTCCGATTGCCGCAGCTTGGCCCGCTTTGAGCTTCGTGGCATTCCACCCATGGCTGCTGGCGCTGCGCGCATTCGCGTGACCTTTACGGTGGATGCGGACGGCCTGCTGAGCGTATCGGCACACGAGCAGGTGAGCGGTGTCGAGGCCCGTATTGACGTCAAACCTTCCTATGGTTTGGGTGATGATCAAATTGCGCAAATGCTCAAAGACAGCTTCTCTACCGCAGAAGCGGACATGCGTGCCCGTGCGCTGATTGAAGCACGCGTGGACGCGGATCGCTTGGTCATGGCCACCCAGACCGCGCTGCAAGCTGATGGTGATCTGCTGGACGTCCAAGAGCGCAGCAACATTGACCTGGCCATGCAGGCCTTGGTGCAGGCCAAGACAAGCGACGACCCTGCGAATATCGAATCCGTCAGCAAGGCACTTGCGCAAGCTACCGAGGCATTCGCTGCGATGCGCATGAACCACGGTATTGCAAGCGCGCTTGCCGGTAAAAATATCGCGGCCCTTTGAGGCCGCAACTGGAACCTAGTCATGCCCATCATCCGAATTTTGCCGCACCCTGAATACTGTCCCACGGGCGCCGAAGTGTCCGCACCTGCAGGCACCTCGATTTGTGAAGCCCTGTTGGACAATCACATCAACATCGAACATGCCTGTGACATGAGTTGTGCTTGCACCACCTGCCACATCATCGTACGAGAAGGTATGGATTCGCTCAACCCGTTGGATGAAAACGAGGAGGATTTACTGGACCGCGCTTGGGGTTTGGAGCCCAATTCGCGCCTGAGCTGTCAGGCATTTTTGGCCCAAAAAGACTTGGTGGTGGAAATACCCAAGTATTCAATCAACCACGCCAAAGAAAACCATTAAGGGTTGCCTGCCATGCGTCAAATATTTCTGGATACCGAAACCACCGGGCTGCATGCAGAAGGGGGTGACCGGGTTATCGAGATCGGTTGTGTGGAGATGTTCAACCGAAAACTCACGGGCAACAACCTGCATTTCTATTTGAACCCCGGGCGCGATAGCCATGAAGACGCGCTGCGAATTCACGGCATTACCACTGAGTTTCTGCGTGATAAACCCAAGTTTGAAGCTGTGGTGGACGAACTGCTGGCCTATGTGCAGGATGCAGAAGTCATTATTCACAACGCCACGTTTGACCTTGGTTTTTTGAACAAGGAAATGGAGCTGCTTGGCCGACCCAAGTTCAAGGACTACGTGTCTGGCGTGATTGACACGCTGGTGATGGCCAAGGAAATGTTCCCTGGTAAGCGCAATAACCTCAATGCCTTATGTGATCGCCTAGGCGTCGACAACTCCGGGCGTACTTTGCACGGGGCATTGCTGGATGCCGAATTATTGGCAGATGTTTACATCAATCTCACACGCGGCCAAGACGCGCTGTTGATGGACGCAGGATCGCACGACGACACCGGTGTTGTGGTTGAACTTGTTGATTTAGCGGGGTTTGCATTGCCGGTGCTGTCCGCCAACGCACAGGAGCTTGCCGCCCATGAAGACGTGGTGAACCAGATTGACAAATCCAGCGGCGGCAAAACGCTTTGGCGTAAAACAGCTTGAAATTTGGGTTATAATTTTAGGCTTTCCTGAATCAAATTCAGGGCGATTAGCTCAGGGGTAGAGCACTGCATTCACACTGCAGGGGTCGCAAGTTCGAAACTTG
>CAJASG010000544.1 GCA_903944555.1 uncultured beta proteobacterium | reverse complement strand
GCCGTGTTTTTCAATCAGCGCACGGGCGGTGTCGCGCAATTGGCGACCATTGAAGCCGCGCTTGTCCATGTCGGCCATCCACTCCACTTCCACCACAGCCGCCTTGCGTTTGAACTCTTGTGTGTCCGCAGGTGTAATGGTGAAGACCGTGTTGCCACGGTCGGTGGCCGTTTTGCGCCCCACCGGGTCGTTGGATTGCTGGGTTTTGCCCAGCCAGCCGGATGTGGCAAGCCCAGAGTTGTTGTCGATGACCTTTTTAAGCTCTGGGTCCAGTGACTCGTACCGCTTTTTATTCATCGTCAGGACGAATGCGGCGGTGTACAGCGCGCCAACTTCAGGGGTGAATTCGCTGTGAAATCGGGTGAGTTCTTGCACCTTGATTGAGGGAATCACTTCCCATGGCAGTACACAACCGTCGATCGTGCCTTTGGAGAGAGCATCTGGAATGGCGGGCAGCGGCATGCCCACGGGAATAGCACCCAGGTAGCCCAGCATTTTGGTGATCTGGCGTGACGGGCCCCGCACCTTCATGCCACGCAGGTCGGCTACGGTTTTAACCGGCTTGTCTTTGGTGTGCAGCACGCCGGAGCCGTGCACGTTGGCAGCCAGCAGTTGCGTTTCTTTGTAATCATCTGCTGCCACCGTGCTCAGGTATTCCCACAGTGCTTTGGACGTGGCCTCGGCGTTGTTCATCATGAACGGCAGCTCAAAGGCTTCCGTTTTGGGAAAACGTCCCGCGCTATAGCCAGGTAGGGTCCAAATGATGTCCACTACGCCGTCTTTGACCTGGTCATACAACTGTGCAGGCGTACCCCCCAGTTGCATGGCCGAATAGGCCTCGAACTTGATGCGTCCCCCCGACTCTTTTTCCACCTTGTCCATCCATGGCTTGTGCATGGACAGCCACACATTGGACAACGGAGCCATGAAGGTGTGGAACTTGAGCGTGATCGTTTGTTGTGCAAAACCAGTCAGGGCTGGGGCGACGAGCATGGCTGCTGCGCCGGACTGGAGGAGGGTGCGTCTTTGGATCATGGTTGCTGCAAACTGAAATTCAAATGAAGTGATAACTGTACAGGGGCTTACGGTTTGGCGCGTTCCGCGCTTTGAATCCCCAGCGCCAGCTCTGCGCTGAGCCGCACCAGTGCCCGCTCATGGGCTGCCACCAGGGCTTCATAGCCGCTGCCTTGTGTGGCCTCACGCACATGCAACTTGCCATTTGGCAAGACGGTACCCAAAGCACTGCGTATCGACCAAGTTGCGTCCAGTGTTACGGCGCGGTCCAGTTCGGACTCCAGTTGCTGGATATTCACGCTGATCCGGTACTTTGCGTTGCGCGCTGTGGCGTCACCGCGCACCGCAACCGGGACGCCTCCCAGCCGTGCGCCAAGGCTGGCCGCCAGCACCCTTGGAATGGCGCTTTTGAGTGATTCCGCCCAGCGCTGCTGTTCCAGCACGGCAATCCGATTGGAACTGGTGCGCACCACCAGTTGCGGGCGGTCCACCATTTCAGGGAGTTCTACAGCACCCAAGGTCACCGAATAGGCGGCTGGCGTATTGGAGTGCAGCGCCGTCAGCGGGGCGTTCAAGGTGTAAAAACGTTCCGTTGGGGTGCTGCCGCAGGCGGCGAGCAAGCCCACCGCGGCCAGCAGGGTGATGTGGCGGAGCCCGCTCATGGCGCATCCTCTTTCTTGCCGCGCAGCAGCGACTCGGGGTGGCGCTCCAGCGTGTCGCTTAGGGCTCGCAAGGCCGCTGCAGCGCGGCTGATTTCACGCAGGGTCTCGTGCAAATCCTGCTGGAGGTTGCTGTCGTCGGACAGAACGTGGTCCACATTGGCCAAGGTCTTTCGCACCTGTTCCAGCACTTCAGTGGCTTTGGGTGCGATATCGGCGTCCACACGTTGCACCAGTTTGTCGGCGCTGGCCAGCGTGTTGGTCAAGGTCGCGAGGGCCTTGCGCAAATCGGCGCTGATGTCGGCCAAGGGCAGTTGATCCAGCTTGCGTGCGATGCTGGCAAGCGAAGCCTGCAAATCGTCCAGTGTGCCGGGCATGGTGGCCAGGACAGGAGGGTTTTTGCTCCAGTCGGTCTTGACTTTGGGCGCATCCGGGAAGAAGTCGAGCGCCACATAGAGCATGCCGGTCAGCAAGTTGCCGGTTTTAAGCTGAGCCCGCAGTCCGTTGTCGACCAGCTTGCGCATGATCTTGTCCCCATCCTCTTGCACCGCAGTTGCCTTTGGCGTGGATGTGTTGCGTGTGCGCAAGCGCTGCGGATAGATATTGATTTCCACCGGGGAGCGGTAGATTTTGGCTACTTTGTCGTATTCCAGGCTCACCGCCCGCACATCGCCGATTGCGACCCCACGAAAATCGACCGGTGCCCCCACGACCAATCCCCGCACCGACTCCTTGAAGTACAGCCGCAGTTGGCGCGTTTCAGTGTCCGGATGCTCGCTGGCCTTTTGGCGGTTGGCAAACAGCGTAAACGCAGTGTCTGGCCCGGCCTGCGGTGCAACACTGTCCACCGGTGCCTCGAAACTGATGCCGCCCGCCACAATGGATGCGAGCGACTCGGTTTGCAGCTTGATACCACTGGCGTCCAGGCTGAAGTCGATACCACTGGCATGCCAAAACAAGGTGTCGCTGCGCACATATTGGTCGTACGGGGCGTCAACAAAGACATTCAAGGTGATGCCCTGGCCGTCCTTGTCGAGATCAAAGCTGATGACTTGCCCGGCCCGCAAGTGGCGGAAATACAGGGGCGATCCGACGCTGAGTGAACCTATTTTTTCGCTACGCAAAACGAAGTGCCGCCCCGACAGTCCATTCAAAATCGGCGGTGGAGCGTTGAGGCCTACAAAATTTTCACGTTTTTGCTTGGATTTTCCGACATCAATGCCGATGTAAGCCCCCGACAGCAGCGTGCCCAGGCCTGAGACGCCACCTGTACCGATACGCGGCATGACCACCCAAAACTGCGTATCGTCGCGCATCAGACTGGCGCTGCCACTGGTGAGTTGTGCGGTGACGATGACGTGCGACAGATCAGGTGACAACACGATGCTTTTAACATCACCAATGTCCACGTCCTTGTATTTGATCTTGGTTTTTTCCGGCTTCAGGCCCTCGGCACTTTTCAGTGTGATGGTGATGGTTTCGCCGCGCTCCAGCGCCGCTTGCAGCACGATCCAGCCGCCAATCAGGACAGCGAGAAGCGGAATCAACCAGATCACCAAAGGGGACCATTGCCAACGGGGGGCAAGCGTCGCGAGCGGAATCTCCGCAGGGGTGTGCACGGGTTCAGTCATGGTTGGTTTCTTCAAAATCCCAAATGAGGCGCGGATCGAAACTGTGGGTGGCCAACAGGGTCATGACCACGACAGCGCCGAAGGCCGCAGCGGCGGGCCCCGCTTTGACGGTTGCAAATAATTGTAGTTGTACCAGTGCTACCAGCAGCGCGACCACGTAGATGTCGAGCATGGACCAGCGCCCGATGGTGTCAATGAATCGGTACAGGCGGGCACGTTGGTGGGTCCACCGGTTCGAGCGCTGTTGGACGGTGTAGGTGAGCCAACCCAGTGCCACCAGTTTGAAGGTGGGAACCACAATGCTGGCAACAAAAACGATCAGCGCGAGGTGCCAAGATCCCTCCAGCCAGAGGTAGATCACTCCACTCATGATGGTGTCAATCTGAAAGTTTTTGGGTGAACGTGCCTCCATGATCGGAAGCATATTGGCTGGGATGTACAAAAAGAAACCCGCCAATAGAAACGCCCAGGTGCGCCGGATACTGTCGGGCTTGCGCAAGTGCAGCCGCGAGTGGCAGCGCGGGCAGTCACTGGGCTGCCCTGGTTGCGCCGGTTGGCTTAACAGGCCGCAAGCATGGCATGACAAAAGTCCGCGCTGGGCGGCGGTGATGTTGGACATCAGGCGGGGCCTCCTGGGGCGGCTGTTGGGCTCTGCGGGTCGGGGCTGTGGGCCTTGACGCAGGCCCATAAATCACGCTCATTGAAATAGAAGGCACTGGCAATCAGCGTCACCATCAACATCGCAAACGACCACAGGGCCAAGCCTGGCTCGACCGTAGCGAAGTTCGCGGTGCGCACCACGGACACGATGATGCCGAGCATGAACACTTCAATCATTCCCCAGGGGTGGATGGTTTGCACCAACCGTAGCACCTGTGGCAGGCCGCGCGCCACATACCCCAAGCGCAGTGGCAGCAGGATGTACAGCATGGCCGCCAATTCGACACTGGGAATCAGCAGCGTGGTGGTAAACACCAGCGCCGCCACCGACTCCAGGTCATGTTGGTACAAATAGACCACCGAGCTGAACAGCGTTGTGGCGTTGCGGGTTTCCTGCAACTCCAGGCCCACGATGGGATAGGTGTTGGCCAGCAAAAACAGCACGATACTGATGACCGTGCAGATTAACGCACGCTCCAGCCCATGGGGCGTGCTCCGGTAGAGGGGCGCCTTGCAGCGGCTGCACAGGGCAGTGCCGCCCGGCGGTAGTTCAATCTCTTGATGGAGCAAATCGCACTGTTGGCAAGCGATCTGGGTCATTGCACAAACCCCACCAGCCACAGCGAAATACCGGGGAACAGCAGTAGCAACAGCATGCGCAGCGTGTCGCTAATCAGAAACGGCAGTACGCCGCGGTAGCTCTCGGCAATGGGCACGTCTTTGGCCATGCTGTTGACCACGTACACATTCAGGCCCACCGGGGGGGCAAGCATGCCAAAGCCCACCGTCATCAGCACCATGATGCCAAACCAGATGGCAACCGACTCTTTGGGCAGGCCGAAGTCCATGCCGTTGATGATGGGGAAAAAGATAGGGATGGTGAGCAGCAGCATGGACAACTCGTCCATGACCGAGCCAAGCACGATGTAAAACAGCAATATAGCGGTGACCACCATCAACGGGGACAGGCCCCAGCCATGCACCATGCCACCCAGTTGGTTGGGCAACTGCGTAAGCGCCAGTGCAGCGTTCATCAGGTCAGCACCAATAAAGATCAGAAAGATCATGGCCGAGCCCTCGGCTGTTGCGTAAAAGCACTGTGCGAGCTTGGCCCGGGTCAACTCCCGCTTGAGCAGTGCGGCGACAAACGTGGACGCAGCGCCCACCGCAGCGCCTTCGGTGGGGGTGAAAAATCCGCCGTAGATGCCGCCAAACACAAGGGTGAAAACGATGGCGATTGGCACAATACCCGTCAGGGCCTGAGCGTCCAACGGTGCCGTGACTTTGCTTGCGCGGTGGTCAGGCGCATGGTCCGGCACTATGCGCACGTACACGGCGATGGCCACCATGTAGCCCAGCATGGCAATGATGCCGGGCACCATGGCGGCGGCAAACAGTTTGGCAATATTTTGTTCCGCCAGGATGGCGTAAATCACCAATGGGACAGAGGGTGGTATCAAAATGCCCAGCGTGCCACCCGCCGCCAGCGTACCCGTGGCCAGGCGCCCGGAGTATCCGTGGCGCCGCAGCTCGGGCAGCGCCACCGAGGTGATGGTGGCTGCCGTGGCGACAGATGAGCCGCAAATGGCACCAAACGCTGCACTGGCCAGCACCGCCGCCATGGCCAACCCCCCTTGAAAGCGCGACATCACGGCACTGGCAAAACCAAACAAGGCTTTGGAGATGCCGCCTTGGGTGGCAAAGTGGCCCATCAAAATGAACAAGGGGATGACCGACAGGTCATAGCTGGCAAAGCGTGCAAAGGCCTGATTGTTCAAAAATCCCGCCAAAGGGCTCCAGCCCGCCTGCAGCCCATAGCCCACTGCACCGGCCGCGAACATGGCCACGGCAATCGGCGTGCGAAGCGCCATCAGCAACAGCATCAGCGCAAAGATCAGCAGGGCAGTCCACAATGGGCTCATGGTGCGTCTCCTGCGGCTTGCCACAGGGCGATCAGTGCGGTGAGCAGCAGCGGCAAGACCATGCCCCAGTACACCACCCAATCGGGAAACCCCAGCAACATGCTGCTGGAGTGGTTGTTCCATGCGTTCAGGCCGCCCAAGCCGGTACGCCATGCCAGCAGCAGCAGCATGGCCGCCAGCAGCAACGCGCCCACTTGGTCCAAGCGTGCTTGGGTGCGCCGTGACGCTCGGGCGGTAAAAAACTCCACCAACAGGTTGCCCCGGCGCAACTGGCACCACGGCATGAACAAAGCAATGGCCAAGCCGGTGGCCGCGCCGGTTAGCTCGAAGTCTCCCGCCAATGTGGCCTGCAGGAAATTGCGCCCGACGATGCTGGCGCAGGTCATCAAGGTGATCAGCGTCAAAAGGCTCCCAGCCAAGAGCGCACACAGGCGGGCCAAGATTTCAAGCAAAGGCAATTGGTGTTACTCCACCCGTACGCTGATGGGCTCAAGGCCCGTCACCGCGCCCACCATCGTGTCGCCCCGTACCACCGCGCCCACGCCTTCGGGGGTGCCGGTGTAGATCAGGTCGCCGGGTTGAAGGGCCCAGGCGGAAGACAACTGCTCAATAGTTTCTGCAATGTTCCAGATCAGCTTGGCCACCGTGCTGCGCTGGCGGTCTTGCCCGTTGACCTGCAGGGAGATTGCGGCCTGGCCAATGTCTGGCACCTGCGCGGCGGGAGTAATCGGCCCGATGGGGGCCGACTGGTCAAACCCCTTGCCGATGCACCAGGGGCGGCCTTGCTTTTTCATGTCGTTTTGCAGATCACGACGGGTCATGTCCAGGCCGACGGCGTAGCCAAAAATGTGCTTGGCTGCGTCCGTCGCCTTGATGTGGTGGCCCCCCAAACCAATGGCCACTACCAGTTCAATCTCGTGGTGCAGGTTGCTGGTGAGTGTGGGGTAGGGCATCACTGCGGTGTTGCCGGGTGTCGCAACTAGTACTGCGTCGGCCGGTTTCAGGAAGAAAAACGGCGCTTCGCGGCCGGTGTGGCCCATCTCTTTTGCGTGGTCCTCGTAGTTGCGCCCCACACAATAGATGCGGTGCACGGGAAAGTGTTCAGCGCGGCCCACCACGGGCACCGACACGGGAGCAGGGGGGGGGAAGACGTAGGACATGCGGGGCTTCAGGCGGATTTGGTGACCAGGTCAAAGTGCTCCACCACCGGTGGGCTGGCAAAAAACGGTCCCACAATGCCGCGCCATTGGGTGAATGCTTCGGACTGGCGAAAGCCCACAGTGTGGTCCTCCAGTGTGTCCCAGAAGATTTGCAGGACATAGCGCTCAGGGCTCTCAATGCCCTTGTTGACCTTGAAGCCCTGGCAACCTTTTGCATGGGAGATCACCTCGTTCACGCCTTTGGCAATGGCGGCTTCAAAAGCGGCGTTTTGGCCCGGGTGGATGCGGATGTCGGCGAGTTCGAGAATCATGGGGGCTCCTGCTAATGGGTTGGGTGACGCGTTTGCGCGGCTCTGGGCGTTGATGTTAACGGGGTTGCAGTGGGGATATTGGCTGCGTTCAGGTTTATCCTTCGCACCATGAAATCTTGCGTGAATTCCGATGAAGACGCCACTGCTATGTGGCCTGCAGACTGGCTAGTCCCGCAGTGGCCAGCGCCAAAACGTGTGCGTGCCGTGTGTACGACACGCGCTGGTGGTGCATCTGCCCCGCCTTTTGGTAGTCTGAATTTGGGCACCCATGTGGGTGATGACCCAGCGCAGGTGGGTCAAAACCGGGCTCGCGTGCACGATGCCCTGCAAGCCAAGCCCGTTTTCCTGGACCAAGTGCACGGCACCCACTTGCTGGAGTTGAATGCCCAAACGCCTGACAACCTTGCAGCCGATGGTAGCTTTACCCGCCAGTCGGGCCTGGCATGCACGGTGATGGTGGCCGATTGCCTGCCTATATTGTTATGTGACACCTTGGGCACCCAAGTAGCGGCAGTGCACGCCGGTTGGCGCGGGCTGGCAGGCGCACAAGGCCACGGGCCAAGGGACGGCGTGGTGGAGGCAATTCTTAAGTGTTTTATGCCTCTAGCCCCCGTGGAATATGCGCAAGCAGCTCCTGAAATAATAGCGTGGTTGGGCCCGTGCATTGGACCCCAGGCGTTTGAAGTGGGCGAAGAAGTTCGCGAAGCGTTTGTGGCCCATGCACCACAGGCTGCAGATTGCTTCCTACGCGTGGCACCGGGCAAATGGCTGGCCAATTTGTCTGCCTTGGCCCGCCAGCGCCTGCTGGCGGCCGGAGTCAGCGCCGTCTATGGCAACGATGGATCGCTACCGTGGTGTACGGTGGCCAACCCTTCAAGGTTCTTTTCTTACCGGCGTGACCGGGTCACCGGGCGGCAGGCCGCCTGTATCTGGCTGGACTGAGGGGGCGCCTGCGGCATCCCGTTCGGCACTTTCGCGGGCCTTGATGGCCCGCCTTCGACCTGGTGAGCCCATGAAGTACAAGATCAGCCCCACTGGCAAAGCGCCGTACAACAAAAACGTAATCACGGCACCTAGCACGGTGCCGTTGGAGTTGGTTGCTTCGGCAACGCTCATCATGAGGGCCACGTAGAGCCAGGCTATGGGGACGATATACATGCGGATTGAAATTAATTTGTGTCAGGTTTTCGTAGGGGTTTGACTGACATACTACGGCGTTAGACTAGAACCACTAATAAATAAGGTGATGCAGTGACCCAACCCCCCTCCGACCTTTGGGCCCAAGCCGGCGAACAATTTCAGCAATCCATGACTGAGAGTTGGACCAAAGCATTGCAATCGTTTCAGACGATGGACTTGGGCGCTGCGGGCGCAGGTTTCAATGCATCCGGTGAGAAGCCTCCCGAAATCCACTTTGCTCCCGAAAAGCTGAAGGAATTGCAGCAGCAATACCAACAAGAAGCGCTGGGCCTGTTCAGTCATGGTTTCGCTGATCCTGCGTCGTCTACGGATAAACGCTTTTCCAATCCGGCTTGGGTGGATAACCCGTTGGCCGCATTCTCGGCAGCAGTGTATCTGCTCAATGGCCGCACCCTGATGGGCCTGGCCGATGCGGTGGAGGCCGATCCCAAGACGCGCACCCGCATTCGTTTTGCGGTGGAGCAATGGATGGCTGCCTCCGCGCCCAGCAATTTCATGGCTTTCAATGCCGAAGCGCAGAAGAAGGCGATTGAAACCAAGGGTGAAAGCATCGCCAAAGGCATGAAAAACCTGATGCATGATTTGCAGCAGGGTCATGTCTCCATGACTGATGAGAGCCTGTTTGAGGTCGGCAAAAACGTGGCGACCACCGAAGGCGCCGTGGTGTTTGAGAACGAGCTGTTCCAGCTCATCGAATACAAACCGCTCACCATCAAGGTCTTTGAGAAACCATTTTTGCTGGTGCCCCCGTGCATCAACAAGTTCTACATCCTGGATTTGCAGCCTGAGAACTCCCTGATCCGCTACGCCGTGGAGCAGGGGCACCGCACATTTGTGGTCAGTTGGCGCAACCCCGATGCATCGCTCGCCCAAAAAACATGGGACAACTACATTGAAGACGCGGTGATCAAGGCGATCTCGGTCACGCAGGAGATTAGTGGGTCGCCCACCATCAATGCGCTGGGCTTTTGCGTCGGTGGCACCATGTTAGGCACCGCATTGGCGGTACTGGCCGCGCGCGGCGAAAAGCCGGTTGCCAGTGTCACCTTGCTCACCACCTTCCTGGATTTCAGCGACACCGGGATTCTCGATATCTTTATCGACGAAGCGTCCGTCAAAAAGCGTGAAAAAGAAATGGGCAAGGGCGGCCTCATGAAGGGGCAGGACCTCTCCTCCACCTTCAGCTTTTTGCGCCCCAATGACCTGGTGTGGAACTACGTGGTGGGCAACTACCTCAAGGGCGAAACACCACCGCCGTTCGATTTGTTGTACTGGAACTCCGATTCCACCAACCTGCCAGGCCCTTATTACGCCTGGTATTTGCGCAACACCTATTTGGAAAACAACCTGGTCAAGCCCGGCCGGGCAACTGTGTGTGGGCAAAAAATCGATCTGCGCTTGGTCG
>CAJASG010000543.1 GCA_903944555.1 uncultured beta proteobacterium | reverse complement strand
GAAGCTCGATGGCATGACGGTGCAAAACGTGTCGCTGCCCGAAGAGCTGCAAAAAGTGCTGGACCAGAAAATCGGCATGGGCATGGTGGGCAACGACATGGGCAAGTTCATGCAGTACCAGACGGCGCAGGCGATCCCGAAGTTTGCCGAAGGCGGCGGGGGGGGCAGCGGTATTGCCGGTGATGCGATGGGGCTGGGTGCGGGCGTGGCATTGGGGCAGGTGCTGGCGCAAAACCTAGCGGCCGGTTTGCAGGGGCATGCAGCGCCTGCTGTGGTTGCCGCTGCGCAGGCGGTTGGGGTTAAGCCCGACGATGTGATGGCTACGCTGGAGAAGTTGGGCGAACTCAAAGCCAAAGGCATCCTGACGCAGGAAGAGTTTGACTCCAAGAAGGCTGAGTTGTTGAAGAAGCTGGTGTAGCTGGGGACGATTCCGGGCGGGACGGTAAAGCGTTCTGCTTCGTGTCCCCCGCCCTTCGGGCTCCTCCTTTACCTACGCATAACCCTTTACCGCCCCGCCCTCTTTGGCTATCTCCTCTGCCGCCGCTCAACGTTCTTACTCGGCACCTTGTCCGGGGTGTGGTGCGCCCGTTAACTTTGTCAGTGCGCAGTCCTCGCACGCGGTGTGTGGCTACTGCCAAAGCACGGTGGTGCGCGATGGTGAAACACTCAAGCGCATCGGTAAGATGGCCGAGCTGTTTGACGACCACAGCCCGTTGCAGTTACAAACCTCCGGTACCTGGAATGGCCAGGCCTTCACGCTGGTGGGGCGGCTGCAGTACAAATACGGCGAGGGCACTTGGACCGAATGGCACGCCGTGTTGGCGGACGGCAGCAGTGCGTATTTGAGCGAAGACAACGGGGCCTACGTGTTCACCACGGCACAGGCCGTGCAGCAGGCGGTGCCCGAGGCCGAGCGATTCCGGGTGGGGGCCACCACCGCGATCAATGGAAAGTCGTACACGGTTGCCAGCAACCAAGCGGTGCAGTTGATCGCAGCACAGGGCGAGTTGCCGCGCTTGCCCGGCTTGGGTGCGCAGCACGCTATGGTGGAGCTGCGCAGCCAAAACGGCGCTGCACTTCTGAGTGGAGCCACCGCGCAGTTGCATGCGGCGGAAGAGGTGCTGTCGATTGACTACAGCACCCAGCCGCCCGCTGTGAGCAAGGGTGTGGCGGTGTTGCTGGAAGATTTGAAGCTCACGGGGCTGCACGACGCGTCTGCCAAGGATGAGAAAGGCCGCCAATTTGCGTGCCCGAACTGCGGTGCAGCGCTCACCGTGCAATTGGCTACTAGCAAAAGCATGACCTGCGGGTCATGTCACAGCATCATCGACCTGTCGCAAGGCATTGGCGGTGAGCTAAAGCACGCTATTCAGGACGAGCCGGTGCAGCCGCTGATTCCGCTGGGTAGCACCGGGCTGTTGCAGGGCGTGCAGTGGCAGGTGGTGGGCTTTAAGCACCGCATGGGGTTTGAGCCCAGCGACCCGGAGGAGCACTTTGGCTGGGAAGAGTATTTGCTTTACAACGCCAAACGCGGTTTCACGTTTTTGGTGGACTCCACCGAGGGCTGGAGCATCGTCAAGCCGGCCACCGGTGCGCCAGTGGTCAGCAGCAACGGCCAAAGCGCCAGTTACTTGGGTACCAGTTACACGCTGAAAGAAAGCTACAACGCGGAGACCAACTACGTGCTGGGCGAGTTTTACTGGCAGGTGAGCCGCGGGCAAAAGACCAGCAACCGCGACTATGCGTCGGGCAAAAGCCTGTTGTCCATGGAGCAATCCGCGCAAGAACTGACCTGGTCGGTGGGCGGCCGCATTGACAGCGCGGTGGTGGTGAAAGCGTTCAAGCTGGAAGATAAAAAGGACCTGCTCCAGCGCAGCGACGTGGGGCCGTTCACTGCCGCCAAGAGTCCGTTTGCGCGCCCAGAGTTCATGATTTTTGTGGTGTTTGTGGTCGTGGTGTTGATGTTCAGCCGCTGTTCCAGTTGCGACCCGCAGGTGGAAAACTGCTCCAGCAGCAGTGGCCGCACTTCGGGCGGGTCGTATGGTGGCTATTCGGGTGGGGGCGGACACAAATGACCGCTCAATTGTTGGCCCCG
>CAJASG010000542.1 GCA_903944555.1 uncultured beta proteobacterium | reverse complement strand
TATCCACTCACTGTCGGACCTGGTAGCGGACTTTGTGGTGCTGTTTGCCAGCCACCACAGCCAAAAAGACGCCGATGTGGATCACCCCTATGGCCACCAGCGCTTTGAGACCGCCGCCTCGCTGGCGCTGGGCTTGCTTCTGCTGGCCGTCGGTGTCTGGATGATCTGGTCGGCCCTGCTCAAGCTGCAGGCGCCTGAAACCATTGCCACCGTGCATGCCTCGGCCCTGTGGGTAGCCTTGGCCGCCATTGGAGCCAAGGAGCTGCTGTTTCGCTACATGCTGCGCGTGGCCAAGGCGGTCAAATCCAGCATGCTGGTGGCCAATGCTTGGCATGCCCGCTCGGACGCGGCCTCGTCGCTGGTGGTCAGCCTGGGCCTGATCGGCAACCTGATGGGCTACCCGCTGCTGGACCCGATTGCGGCGCTGATTGTGGGCTTCATGATCGGCAAGATGGGTTGGAGCTTCGGCTGGGACGCCATGCACGACCTGATGGACCGCGCCGTGGACGAACAAGAGGTACAAGCCATTCGCCAAACCCTGATGGACACCGCAGGGGTTTCGGGCGTGCACGACGTGCGCACCCGGAAAATGGGCGACATGGTGGTGGTGGACGCCCACATTGAAGTCGACGCCACCCTCACCGTCGAAGCTGGCCACAACATCGCCGTGGCCGCCCGCCAGGCGGTGATGCGGCGCCACCGTGTACTCAACCTGATGACCCATGTGGACCCGGCGCACCGCCCGGACCACGACCACGATACCGCATCTACCCCCGCCTGAACCCCATGCACCGCACCATCTTCGACACGCCCATCATCAACACGCTGCTACGTCTGCTGTCTCTCGCCATTTTGAAACTCGCTGGCTGGAAAGTGACCGGCAGCTTGCCCGCCCACTGCCAAAAAAGCGTCTTCATCGCTGCACCCCACACCAGCAACTGGGATTTGCCCTTCACCCTGATGGTGGCGTTTTCGCTGCGCCTGCATATCTACTGGATGGGCAAGGAGCAGCTGTTCAAGCCCCCGTTCCGAGGCCTGATGATGTGGTTTGGCGGCATCCCGGTGGACCGCGAAAAATCCAACAACCTGGTCGCCGCCTCGGCCGAGGCGATCAAAGCCGCTGACGGACCCTTGCAACTCGTCGTGCCACCTGAAGGCACCCGCAGCAAGACCCGTTATTGGAAGACCGGGTTCTACTACATTGCGGTCGGCGCCCAGGTGCCGATCGTGATGGCCTATATGGACTACGCCAACAAGACCAGCGGCCTGGGCCCGGTGTTTCACCCGACCGGCGACATTGAGGCAGACATGGCCGCCATCAAGGCTTTTTACGCGCCCTTCAAAGGCAAAAACGCCAGCCAATACCACCAGGAGTGACGCTCCAGCGACCCGTATTAGGGTGAACGCTATAAAGCTTTGACCGGTTTTACGGCACGATGATTCGGAACCCAACCCCGGAGACCATTGTGACCAATCCGATCAAAGTGAAGAAAGAAGACCTCGCACTGCAGTGCTTTTACCGCTGGGAAAGCAAGCGCGCCAACGATGTCTTCATGACCCAGCCACTGGGTGGCGGCGAAGTACGCGACATCACTTGGGCCGAGGCGGGCGCCGAGGCCCGCAGCATGGCGACCTGGCTCACGGCGCAAGACTGGCCCGCTGGCAGCAAAATTGCCATTTTGGGCAAGAACAGCGCCCATTGGATCTTGGCCGATCTGGCCATCTGGATGGCGGGCCATGTGTCCGTCCCCATCTACCCAACATTCAATGGCGATGCGCTGCGCTACATCCTGGAGCACAGCGAGTCCAAGGCCTGCTTTGTTGGCAAGCTCGACGATGTGGCCGCCTTGAAGAACGGCGTACCGGCCGGCGTGCCCTTGATCGCTTTGCCGCTGGCACCCAAGATCCAGGGAGTCGACTTTTGGGACAAAATCGTTGCAGCCAACAAGCCGATGAAGGGCAACACCCAGCGCGCAGGCGACGAGATGGCCACCATCATCTACACCTCGGGCACCACGGGCAACCCCAAGGGCGTGATGCAGAATTTTTTGGGCTTGGCGTGGGCCCTTTCCAGCGGGGCCAAACGGGTGACCTTCGGCGACAACGAGCGCATGTTGTCCTACCTGCCACTGGCCCACGTTGCCGAGCGCATATTGGTGGAGCAAGGCATGCTGCGTTATGGTGGTCGCATCTTTTTTGCCGATTCACTGGAGACCTTCGTACAGGACATGAATCGGGCCCGCCCAACCATCTTTTTTTCCGTCCCACGCCTGTGGGTGAAATTTCAGCAGGGCGTTTACAGCAAGTTGCCTCCCGCCAAACTCAAATTTTTGCTGATGCTGCCCCTCATCGGGGGTCTGTTGCGTCACAAACTTCTAAAGGGACTAGGGCTTGACCAATGCCGGTTGGCGGCGGGCGGCGCTGCACCCATGCCATCGGACCTTCTGGCCTGGTACCGTGACTTGGGCCTGGATTTGATAGAGGTCTATGGCATGACCGAAAACTGCGCCATTTCGCATGCCACGTTGCCCGGTACATTCCGGCCTGGAACGGTCGGCTTTCCCTACGACGGTGTTGAAAGCCGCATCGACCCCGGTACGGGCGAAATTCAGATGCGCTGCCCGTCGGTCATGATGGGCTATTTCAAAGACCCGGAGCAAACAGCCGCCACCATGACTGCAGACGGCTGGCTGCGCACGGGCGACAAGGGGTTGGTTGAAAAGGATGGCTGCCTGCGCATCACCGGGCGCGTGAAAGACATCTTCAAAACCAGCAAAGGTAAGTACGTGGCTCCGGCCCCGATTGAAGACATGCTGGTCACCCACCCCGACATCGAAGCCTGCGCTGTGACCGGGGCCAACTTTGCGCAGCCACTGGGCATCGTCATGCTGGCACCGGACTCCGTGAAACGGGTGGCCGATGCGGGCGAGCGCGCCGCATTGACACGCTCGCTGGAGGAACACCTCAAGTCGGTCAACGCCCGCCTGGAGGCGCACGAGCAACTCGACTGTCTGGCCGTCATCACCACCAACTGGACGCCTGAAAATGGTCTGGTCACGCCCACCTTCAAGGTCAAACGTCCGAAGATCGAAGACGCCTATGCCAACCAATACGAAGGCTGGCTAAAGCAACGCAAACCCGTGGTCTGGGCCAGCGCCTAAGCCAATCGCGCGGCCTCGGCCGCGTTCAAAAAGTCGGTCAGCAGTGGTGTGTCGTCCAGCACATCCTGCCCGGCCTGGCGAAACTCGGGGTGCCACTGCACGGCAGCCACCCAATCGCGGCCGGTGCCGCCCACATAGCGGATGGCCTCGATCATGCCGTCTTGTGGGCAGTGCGCCTCCACCACAAAGCCCGGCGCCAAATCCTTGATGCCCTGGTGGTGAACGCTATTGATTTGATAGCTGCTTGCGCCCGTCAGCAGGGCGTCAAGCCGTGTTTTTGGCACTATTTTCAGGGCATGAAAGTTCTGGTCGTAAACCGCCTCGTTGCGATGCACCAGGGCTTCTGGCTTTTGGGTTGGAATGTCCTGAAACAAGGTGCCGCCAAAAGCCACGTTGATGAGCTGCAAGCCACGACAGATGCCAAACACCGGCTTGCCAGCGGCAACAAAAGCTTTCACCAGCGCCTGGTCGTATTCATCGCGCAGACGGTCACCACTCCAGTCCTCCTGCAGCGGTGTCTCTCCATAGCTGCCCGGCCAAACGTCGGCACCGCCATGCATCACCAGGCCGTCAAGCCACTGCGCGTAATCCTCAAAACAGACATCGCCGCGTGCGGTGTCACCCACCGGCGAGGGAATCATGACCGGCAGCGCACCACCCGACATCACCCAGTGCGCCATGGACTGCTCCAGGTACTGCAAGGTCTTAGGTGCAAAAGCGGACCGCTGCGGGTCGGGGTAAAAAAAGCAGGCGCTGACGCCAATTTTGAGTCGTGTTTTCATCGTTGTGCGCACAGCCGTGCGGTCTGGGGCTCGCTTGAGCGAAAATCACATGCTAATTGATCTGCATCATCCCCGACTATTCACCACCAAGACACCCATGAAAATCGAAAAAGACTCCGTTGTCACCCTCAGCTACAAAGTCTCTGACGCCCAAGGCAAGCTGATCGAAGAAGCCAAAGAGCCGATGGCCTACCTGCACGGCGGCTATGGCAACACGCTGGAAAAAATTGAAGCCGCGCTGGACGGGCAACAAGCCGGCTACCAGACCACGCTGCAACTCAAACCCGAAGACGCCTTTGGCCTGCGCGACGAGAGCCTGGTGCAAACCATTGCCCGCAAGGACTTTCCACCGGGCGTGAAGCTCGGCGGGCAGTTACAGGGACGCAGTGCGGACGGACATGAGCAAACCTTCACCGTAATCAAAATCAAGGGCGACACCGTGTTCATGGACGGCAACCACCCCTGGGCCGGCAAGGAACTGCGCTTCAGCCTGAAGGTGACCGAAGTGCGCGCAGCGTCGCCCGAAGAAATCACCCACAAGCATGTGCACGGCGCACACGGACACCACCACTGATCTCCTTCTTTTCAAGGCCACACCCCATGAAACACATCACCCCCCGCTGGGCGGCACTGGGCAGCGCCCTGCTGCTGGCGCTGCCTTTGGCAGCCGTGTCGCAAACCGAGCCGGTCGGCTTTGTGAAGACCGTCACCGGGGAGGCCTGGGTCAGCACGGCGGGGCAGCGCACACGCGCGGAGCCGGGCACCCCGGTGCAGATTGGCAGCCAGCTCAAAACCGTAGCGCAGGCGTCCATGGGCGTGACCTTCAAAGACAACACCGTGATGTCCTTCGGGCCCGATACCGAGCTCACGGTCGACGAATACCTGTATGCCCCGGCACAAGGCCAGCTGAAGTTGGGCACCCGCCTGACCAAGGGCAGCCTGAACTATGTGTCCGGCGTGATTGCCAAGCTCAAGCCTGATGCGGTGACACTGAAAACACCCACCGGCATCATTGGCGTACGGGGAACCCAGTTTGTCGCCCGCGTGGAGGACACCCAATGATGCGTTTATGCAAAACCACCGGCGCGATCACCGCATTGGTCGCCATGCTGGTGCTCGCCGGATGCGCCGGACCGCGCTCTTACGTCGTGCTGCTGCCCAGCCCTGATGGCACCGTGGGCCAAGTGACGGTTCAGGGGCAACGCGGCAACCAGGTGCTGGCCATTGCCAGCCAAGGTGCCGAGCTGGATGGCAGCGAGCCGCCCTTTGAAGTCAAACCAGAACAACTGAAGGAGGACTTCGGTGCTGCCATGGCGGCGCGCCCGCCACTGCCAGAACAGTTCTTGCTCTACTTTGAAAGCGGTGGCTCCGAGTTGACGGCGGAGTCCAAAGCACTGTTGCCACGCATTCTGGCGCGGGCCAGCGAGCGGGTATCGGTCGACATGTCAGTCATTGGACATTCCGACACCCAGGGTGCCGCCGAGGCCAATGAAAACCTGGCACTGCAACGGGCCACCGCAATTGCGCAACAACTGCG
>CAJASG010000541.1 GCA_903944555.1 uncultured beta proteobacterium | reverse complement strand
TGATATCGGCCATGGTTTTGACGCCCCCCAGCACCAGATTGGAGATGGGGCATGAAATGAAGCTGGCGTTGGGCTCGACCAGCGTTACCGTAATACCGTAGTCCGACCACATGCGGATGTACTTGGCCGCCGTGGCACCACCGTAACCACCACCAATGACCACCACCTTGGCGCCTTTACCCCCCGAGGTGCTGGCGCAACCGGACAACAGGCTTGCGGAGCCCAGCGCCGCACCGGCACTGGCTAACTGAATAAGTTGACGACGATGCATGGTGGCTCCTTATTTTTTCAAGGCGGCAAAGTAGCCTGCCAATTGGTCGAGTTGTTCATCGGTGTAACCCTTGGAGAGCTGATGCATCAAGGTGGCCGGTTTCTTACCGGTCTTGAAGTCCAGCATCTTTTTGAGCAAATCGTCTTTTGGCTTTCCTGCCAGGGACTCCATGCCGGACTCTGCCACGCCGTTAGTACCATGGCACGCCGAACATGACGCAGCCAGGCTGCGCACTTGCAGCGCGTCGGCCTGTGCGGCACAACAGGCAAAGCCCAGCGCCGTAGCAACCAAAAATTGGGCGACATGTTTCATAAAAAATCCTCGGGTTGGAAGAGCGCCAATGAGGCGGCGCCTTGCATGCTGACACACGATATTCGTAATTGCTTATATTTCGATAATACGTTGGCGCCTCGAACCGCAATACCGTACAAACCCGTAGACTAGGGCGAGACCCAGTCTTGGGTATCTTGTTGAACCTGCTGGCAAACCGCTTTGCAAACCGTCACGACCTGTGCATTCGCAATGCGGTAGTAAATCTGCACACCATCGCGCCGTTTGGACAGGACCCCGGCCTTGTACAGCGTGTTGAGGTGCTGCGACATATTGGGCTGGGTGGTGCTGATCTTGCTGACCAAGTAATTCACGTTTTGCTCGCCATCGCACAGACAACTGATGATCTTCAACCGCATCGGCGCAGACATCACCCGAAACAGTTCCGCCGCCCGATCAAATACATGCTCCGGCTTGTCGAGTTCAGATACGGATGGTTGGGGTGCGCGCTTGGGCATGGGTGGTTATTAGGTGTGGAAACGCGTCCAGAGCGGGCGCTTTGCGAACAGCAACAACGAGTGTACCGGAGCTACGCGCTCGGATGCCGGCCCCATGGCGGCCCCACGGCGCTTAAAACGCCACCTTTTCGGCTTCTAGATACGCCAAACTGACGTATTTCCCAATATTGCTCTCAAACCCCTGCATGGCGGCCGCTCGGCTGCGCACACGCGGGTCCGCCAGCACCGCCGCTTTGGCGGCCGATTCGGGAGCCCCATCGTTCACCGCTTTCAGGCAAGGCTCCCAAATTCCCGCCATGAAGGCACCGTAGGTTTGCAGCAGATCGGACGCGCCCTCGCCATGCCCAGGCACCCACATCTGCGGCCCGGTCGCTGCCTGCAGCGCTTGGTAATATTTAAAGGTACCCGCAAAAGAGCCCTCGTCCATGTTCGCAATACGGTTGGTCATGGCAATGTCACCCACCGCAGTCAGGCGGTCTTGCACCACCTGCACACACAGATCTGACGGAGTGTGGCAGATGCCAAAGTGGTGCATCACCAAGCTGACGTCGCCAAACTGCAAAGTCTGGCCGCTCTGCACGGTCTGGTTCGGGGGCACCACCTGCGTGCCCAGCGTGGCTTGGTTGGTCCAGCGCTCCATCAGGCTGCGCCACAAATTGCCCTCGGCGCCCTGAATTCTTTCCCGGGTCTCGCGCAAGGCGTAAATGGGGAGTTTGGGCCCGTATTCGGCCGCAAAGGCGTGGTTTCCCAGCCAATGGTCACCATGGTAGTGGGTGTTAAACACGGCAACCACCGGCTGGGCCGTGACCTTGCGAATCATTCGGATCGCCATTTGGCCGATCTGAAGCGAGCCGCCTGAGTCAATCACCACGACACCAACCGAAGTCACCACAAACAGCACATTGGCCATCATTCCCTGGTTTTGCGGCGTCGGGAAACCGTCTTGCGCAAACACCATCCAGACGTGGGGCGAGAGCTGGCGCGCAGGGATATCTCCCACCGGTGGACCCGCGATGAAATCGCCAAGCTGCTGCGCCCAACCGCTCTGGCCTACCACCCCCGCCAAACCCAGCCCCGCAAGGCCACCACCAGCGGCCATCCGCAACCATTGGCGTCGTCGCGGGGATTGCAGATCGAGAGAGAACCGAGGGTTTGTGGCCAAGGCGACACCTTCACATTAATAAGTAACTAATGATATTAAGCGCGTGCGTGGTCCAAGTCCAGCGATCTTGACTAGGGGAAAACACCTCCTTAAGTGCAGAACTGGTGTGGCGCACGCGCAAGATGACCGATGGAACACGGCAAACAATCGAGTTGGGCGCCCTCAGGAAACGATGTAGGCCCCAGCTCCGGTGGACAGCAGCTTGCCATCCGCCCCAAGGAACTCCATGCGCGTGGACGCCACCCGCGAACCCAGACGCATCACCTGGGCGCGCAGCTCGAAGTACTCCCCAATGCCGGGGCGAAGGTAGTCAATACGCAGGTCGATGGTGCCCAATTTGCCAAACCGGTGCAGGCGCTGCAAGGGGGTCTCATCCATGTGGCGCGCACCGATGGCCGCCATCACCGCCAAGCCCCCCATCGCGTCCAGCCCGGCGCTGATGACACCGCCATGGATACGGTTGAAGCTGAAGTGCCCGACCAGGTCGGGCTTCATGTCAATGCGCGCGCGCACCTCGGTCGGCTTGAGGGATGTGATCTTCAGGCCCAACACCTGGTTGAACACAATCATTTCCTCAAAGATTTTTTTCAGTCCAACAACGAACTCTTCTTCGAACTCAATCTCGTCAGGGATGTCGCGTTGCGCATCCGCCTGCTTTGGGGGTTTGGTCATGCAGGCATTTTCACAGACCCAACTGACGGGAGGCCAACTCTTTCATGATTTCTTCGGCACCGCCACCAATCATCATGACCTTGACTTCGCGGTAAATGCGTTCACACGCCGTGCCACGCATAAACCCCATGCCCCCCAAAATCTGCACCCCTTGGTCGGCGCAGAACTGCATGGTTTGGGTGGCGTGGTTCTTCAACAGGCACACCTGCGAAACCCACTCGGCACCCTTGTCCGCCTTGTTGCCGGAGTCGGCCCGGGCGGATACGGCGTTGAGCCAGGCGCGGGTGGACTCGATGCGCATCTTCATGTCCATCAGCTTGTGGCGAATCACCTGGTGGTCGACC
>CAJASG010000540.1 GCA_903944555.1 uncultured beta proteobacterium | reverse complement strand
TTCAAGCTCTACCTCAACAGTTTCAACAATACCCAGTTTGCGGATGCCGATGCGGTCAAGGCCTGTTTGCGTGCCGACCTGAGCGAAGCGGTGTGGCGCGGTGCAACCGGCACCGGCCAAGCACCAGCCTCCATCGGCGTGCGCATCTTGCTGCCCGAGTTGTTTGACCGTGAGCCGGTGTATGAGCTCGATGGCCTGAGCCTGGACCGCCTGGATGTGGAATGCACCCGTTACACCCCGGCCCCCGATTTGCTGCACACCGCTGACGAGGCCCCGGTGAGCGAAGTGCTGGTCAGCAATTTGCTCAAAAGCAATTGCCTGGTCACGGGCCAGCCCGACTGGGGCAGCGTGCAAATTAGCTACACCGGTGCGCCGATCGACCAGGAAGGCTTGCTGCAGTACCTTGTGAGTTTTCGCAACCACAATGAATTCCATGAGCAGTGCGTGGAGCGCATCTTCATGGACATCTGGACGCGCTGCAAACCGCTCAAGCTCAGTGTGTATGCCCGCTACACCCGTCGGGGCGGACTGGACATCAACCCGTTTCGCACCAGCTACTCGCAGGCGCTGCCGGGCAATACCCGCACGGCGCGGCAGTAGTCATGTTGGTGGGGCGTCAAGCCACTGCGTGGCAGCCCCCATCGACATAGAGGGTTTGCCCTGTCATGCCTGAGGCGGCGTCAGAGCATAAAAAGGTGCAGAGCTGGGCAATTTCTTCCAATGTGACCAAGCGGCCGAGGGGTGCCTTGCGGATCGCGTTGTGCATCATTTCGTCAAAACTGCCTATACCTGAGGTCGCGCGGGTCAAAATCGGGCCGGGTGACACCGCATGCACGCGGATGTCTTGCGGGCCGAGCTCCATCGCCATGTAGCGCACCATGGATTCCAGTGCAGCTTTGACTGGGCCCATCAGTCCGTAGTGGGGCACCGCTTCATCGGCGCCCAGATAGGTCATGGTGAGCAGACTACCGCCGTCGGGCATGTGGGGCGCGCAAAACTTGGCCAAGGTCGCAAATGAGTGGCAAGACACCTCCATCGCGCGGGCAAAACCGGTGCTGCTGCTGTCAATGACCTGGCCGTGCAGGTCTTCCAGCGGCGCCCAGGCAATGGAGTGCACCACAAAGTCCAGCCGCCCCAGCTTGGCAACGGCATAGTCGACCAGCGCTTGCAGTTCACCGGGTTGCTCGACGTTGCAGGTTTTAAGGTCAATGCCGACGGGGCCGGTGAGCGGCTCCACAAACCGCAAGGCCTTGTCGTTCAGGCACGAAGCCACGACTTCTGCGCCTTGCTGGCGAGCCATCAGGGCGGCGCCCCAGGCGATGCTGCTGTCATTGGCGACGCCGAGCACGAGGCCTTTTTTGCCGGCCAGACTGAAAGAATTGGATGATTGGGTCATAAATTGAATGCGAAAAACTGCGTGACTCCCGACAGGGTCGGGAGCCCGTGTGACGTGGTTGTGACCGTGTTGTAACTAAGACGAAGACCGGGGCGTCGCTTTGCGCTTGGTCGCGACTTTCGCCGCAACCTTCACCGCTGTTGGTGCTTCCAGCGACTCGGTCAGCTTGCGTGCCAAGCCGATGACGCGTTGCGGATCAACGCCCAGGGTGTCGATCAAGAACTCGATGATCTCCGAGCGCGGATTGGCCAAGGTCGGCTCAATCATCATCACGGCTGCGGACACGGCCAATGCGCGTTCGCGGCTGTCGGTGTCGGGCAACAGTTCGCCCAGGGCGTTCAGCGCCTCTACCGGTGCCACGGCTGTGATGCGCGCCTGCTCCTTGAG
>CAJASG010000539.1 GCA_903944555.1 uncultured beta proteobacterium | reverse complement strand
TGCCGGTGGCCGACACCGACGCACAACGGGATTACCCCAAGGAGTTGATCGTGACTGTGAGCTCTGACGGCGCCTACAGCGTCAACCGCGTCCCGGTGGTGGGCCGCAGCCTGGAGAGCGTCGCCATGGCGCTGACTGAGGGAGCCAAGGCCGGCAAGGACACCGTGGTCATCATCAGTGCCGACGCGAGCGCCCGGCACCAAGCCGTGGTCACCGTGATGGAGGCCGCGCGGCGTTCCGGTTTGAATCAAATCACTTTTGCGACCCAGTCGTCTGCGCAATCGGGTGGCAATTAGCGCCCAATCTGCTGCATGGCGGGCCGTAGTGGAAGGGGCACTGCTGCGCGCCTGGGTCCAACGTGGCTGGCTGGCCTGGCTGCTGTGGCCGATCTCTCTGGTATTGCATGCCTTGGTAATGTTGCGGCGCCAGTTGTTCCGCTGGGGCCTGATGAAGGTTCAGCGGGTGGATGCCCTGGTCATCGTGGTTGGCAATGTGGTGGCCGGGGGCGCCGGGAAAACACCCACCGTCATTTCCGTGGTTCAGCACCTCAAGGCACAGCAGCGCAAGGTCGGAGTGATTTCGCGCGGTTATGGTCGCCAAAGCGATGCCTGCATGGAAGTCACGCCAGACTCCGCGCCTGCAGAGGTCGGGGACGAACCGGCGCTGCTACGCCGTGCCACCCAGGTACCGGTCTTTGTCGGGCGCAACCGACATGCGACTGCCACTGCACTGCTGGCACAGTACCCACAGACGGAAATCATTGTGTGTGATGACGGCCTGCAGCACTACCGTTTGTACCGGGATCTGGAGATTTGTGTGTTTGACGACCGGGGATGTGGCAACGGCTGGCTGCTGCCCGCGGGCCCGCTGCGGGAACCCTGGCCACGAGTCGCACTTCCACCAGCCGGCCAGCACCCGAGCCGCCTGCTGGTGCTGCACACCGGTAGCCACCCGGCATTTGCCGGGTTCACGGCCCACCGCAGTCTGGACCCCTTGGCCCTCCGCCAGGACGGAACCCGCATCCCGCTGGCCACGCTGAACGCCCCAGGCACCCCACCGCTGATGGCGGTTGCCGGAATTGCACAGCCCCAGGCCTTTTTTGCCATGCTGCAAGCCACCGGCCTGACGCTGACACAGACCATGGCGCTGCCGGATCACTATGATTTTGATAGCTTGCCGCGCAGTATCCACGAGGGCTACCAGTTGATTTGCACCGAAAAAGATGCCTTGAAGCTGTGGCGATCTGCACCGGATGCGCTGGCCGTTCCCTTGGTACAAACGGCCGCGCCCGCTTTTTTTCAGGCGCTGGACGCACGCATCGTGGAGCAACAAGCGGCGACGCTATCATCACCCCATGGACACAAGACTTCTTGAATTACTCGTTTGCCCTGTCACCAAGGGCCCCCTGGAATACGACCGCGAAAAGCAGGAGCTGATCTCCCGCAGCGCCCGCCTGGCCTACCCCGTGCGCGATGGCATTCCGGTGCTACTGGAAAACGAAGCCCGCCCCCTGACCGACGCCGAGCTCGGCCTGTAACGGTGCTCCGGATGGGTTACACCGTTCTCATACCGGCCCGACTGGCCTCGACCCGCCTCCCCAACAAGCCGCTGGCCGATTTGGGCGGCGCCCCCATGGTGGTGCGGGTTGCCCAACGCGTACGCTCGGGCGTGGCGGCCTCGACCCGGGTGGTGGTGGCTGGCGACAGCCCGTCCATCATTCAAGCCTGCCTGGCGCACGGTATAGAAGCCGTACTGACCCGGGAAGACCACCCCTCTGGCAGTGACCGCCTGGCCGAGGCCTGCGACCTGCTGGCGCTGGCCGACGACGAAATTGTGGTGAACGTGCAAGGTGACGAACCCTTGATTGATCCGGCACTGGTGCAATCGGTGGCCGATTTGCTACGCACCAATGCCGCAGCCAGCATGGGCACTGCGGCCCACGCCATCGACAATGTGCAGGACTTTGCCAACCCCAATGTCGTTAAAGTGGTGCTGGATGCCGCAGGCCTGGCGCTGTACTTCAGCCGGGCACCCATCGCTTGGTGGCGTGATGGCTTTGTCAATGGGATCCAAACGCTGCCCAACCCCGCGCCGCTGCGCCACATTGGCATCTATTCCTACCGTGTTGGCTTTTTGCGGATGTTCCCCAAACTGGCGCAGGCACCGATTGAGGTCACCGAAGCGCTGGAGCAATTGCGCGCCATGTGGCACGGTTACCGCATTGCGGTGCACGTCACAGTCCATGCGCCAGGTCCCGGAGTCGACACTCCACATGACCTAGAGCGGGTTCGAAAGCTGTTTCAGTCCGTCTGAGGGGGCGCTGTAAGTTAGGAAGAGCATTGATCGTGCTATTCTTCAGCGCTAGCAGGCGTTGCTGCGGGATTGTGAAGTTCCGCACCCGGCGCCTAGGGTTTTAAATTCAATCCAAGGGTATCCATGAGACTGATTCTGTTGGGCGCACCAGGCGCTGGCAAAGGCACACAAGCCACGTACATTTGCCAAAAATATGGGATTCCACAAATTTCGACCGGCGACATGCTGCGCGCGGCCGTGAAGGCAGGAACCCCCTTGGGCCTGGAGGCCAAAGCGGTAATGGCATCTGGCGGCCTGGTGAGCGATGAGCTCATCATCAACCTGGTTAAAGAACGCCTGACCCAGGCGGATTGCGTCAACGGTTTCTTGTTTGACGGCTTCCCACGCACCATTCCGCAAGCCGATGCCATGAAGGCAGCTGGCGTTGCACTGGACTATGTGGTCGAGATTGATGTGCCTTTTGAAGCCATCATCGAACGCATGAGTGGTCGTCGCTCGCACCCCGCATCGGGACGCACCTACCACGTCAAGTTCAACCCACCTAAAGTGGAAAATGTCGATGACGTGACTGGTGAACCCTTGATCCAGCGTGAAGACGACAAGGAAGAAACCGTCAAAAAGCGCCTTGAGGTTTACAGCGCACAGACCCGTCCACTGGTGGAGTACTACTCCAATTGGGCTAAGCAAGATGCTGCCAGCGCCCCCAAGTACCGCGCTATCAGCGGCACCGGTGATGTCGCCGCAATCACTGCCCGCGCGTTTGAAGCACTGGCCAGCTAACGCGCCAACCGCCGATAGAAAAAGCCGCTTCAGCGGCTTTTTTTACGCCAGCAGCTCCAATATCAGCGCGATTCTGGCCTTCACCGGGGGCAAGCCGTTCGAATGCGCAAAGGTGTACACACTGCCCGGCACCGTCGCGGCCACCACACGCCCGCGCGCACAACGGCTGGAGCGCACCACCCGAACCCCAGCAGCTTCGGCCTCACGCAAGGCAGCCTCCAGATCCACATGCACTGTGCCATTGCCCGTGCCGGCCACCACCACGCCGCGCACCGGGGCAGCGCCGGCCAGGGGTGCTGCACACAGGGCACGTACCGTGCTGCCCGTGGCACCCACATAGTTCATCACAATCTCGACCCGAGGCCACACCACCTGCGCCAAGTGATCCATGCTGACGGGCACACGGACGGCGTCCATCACCGGCCAGGCGTGGGCCAAACGCACCACGCCCTCCTCGACATAGCCCAGTGGCCCGGCGTCCCCGGAGTCAAAAGCGTCCAGCCGGTAGGTGTGCCCTTTTTGAACATGGCGCCCGGCATGAATCGTCCCCGCACACACGGCAAGCACGCCGTGGGCGCCTTGCGTGCACACGACCGCCACCGCATCCAGCACGTTTTGGGGACCATCCGGCGACAGGGCGCTGGCTGGGCGCATGGCGCAGGTCAAGACCACCGGCTTGCTGGCCAACAACGCAGGCGGCAATACCTCCGACAGGAAAAATGCAGTTTCCTCCAGGGTGTCGGTCCCATGCGTGATCACCAGCCCGGTGACGTCTGGCTGGACCAGGTAGTGGCACGCGCGCTGCGCCAGTGACACCCACTGGGCAAACTCCAGGTCTTTGCTGTCCACCTGCGCCACCTGCTCGGACACCAATTCGTGCCCGCCCAGTGCCACCGGCAATGTCGGAATCGCTTGCAGCAACTGCGCGACCCCAACTTGCGCCGCCCGGTAGCCGACGTTGTCGGCGGCACTGGTGGCTGTACCCGCAATCGTGCCGCCCATGCCCAAAAACACCACTTTTTTCAACATTTCTATGCACTTTCCTTGCAAAGTTTTTTAAACTGGTTAAAAATACAGGTACTGGATGGGAAAACAGTAGTCACAAGTCTCCCGCGCAGCCCCATCCAGCCACAAGGAGTCAGTATGCTTGAAAGTCCCAAACTTACCGCACGGCAACAACAGATCCTCGATCTGATTCAAAACGCCATCGCGCGCACCGGCGCACCGCCAACCCGCGCCGAAATCGCCAGTGAACTCGGGTTTAAATCGGCCAACGCGGCCGAAGAGCATCTGCAAGCCTTGGCCCGTAAGGGTGTTATCGAACTGGTCAGCGGCACATCCCGCGGCATTCGCCTTAAAAGCGACACCCTGCGCTCGATCAACGAATCGCGCCTAAAACACTTCTCCATGCCTCTCCCCGGTTTCGCCCAGCTGGCCTTGCCCCTGATTGGCCGGGTGGCAGCAGGGTCTCCCATTCTGGCCCAGGAACACGTGGACCAAACCTATTACGTGGAAAACAGCCTGTTCCAGCACCGTCCCGATTACTTACTGAAGGTGCGCGGTATGTCCATGCGGGATGCCGGCATTATGGACGGCGATTTATTGGCGGTTCAGTCCGCCAAGGACGCCAAGAACGGCCAAATTGTTGTGGCACGCCTGGGTGATGAAGTCACCGTCAAACGCTTTCGGCGCAACAAGCATCTGATCGAGCTGCACCCCGAAAACCCCGATTACCAAACCATTGTGGTGGAGCCCGGTGAACCCTTCGAAATCGAAGGTTTGGCGGTGGGCCTGATCCGCAACACCATGCTCATGTAACGCTGCATTCACGAGGCCACTATGAACTTCGCTTTATTTGCCAATCCGATCCTTGTTGCACCACTGCAAAGTCTGGTGCGTTGGTTGACCTCAGCTCGCTCACCCGTCACACGCACGGGCATTGGGTCGATGCAGCCAAAGCCCGAAACCGCTCCTGAATTGATAGCTGCTTGCGCAGTATCCACGGGGGTTGAGCATCAAAATGTGCATGCAACCAAGCCCTTGCGTGTCGTGCGTGTGGTGGAAGCGGGCCAGACGCGCAGTTGCGTTGGTCGCATGGTCATCTCCGGTCGCATGGCGGACGTGTGCGCCGAACTGGACCGCCTGGTAGCGCGCGAAGCAGCCCTGGGTTGCGGTCAGGCTATTTAGTCCGTCCAACGAGAATCGTTTTTTTGCATGCGGGGGCCGCCACGCTGGCATACTTGTAGCCAGTGAAAGACTCTACCGATTCCACCTCCGCCCCCGACGTATGCGACCCCACCGAACTGCTGAGCAGTGCGGCGGATTGTGTTGCCAGCCCCGGACACTTTGACGAAATGCGTGGCCACGCCACGCCCAAAGAGGCGCCTGGAGGCACCCACTTTACTGCGACTTGGCGCCAATTTTTCGCCCACGTAGAAGCCCAAAGCAGTGCCGACCTCGACCAGCGTGCCGCCAGTCTGCAGCGCCAGATTCGTGACAACGGCGTCACCTACAACGTCTACGCCGATGAAGAAGGCCCGCAGCGGCCATGGTCGCTGGACCTGTTCCCGATGATCATCGATGCGAAGAGCTGGCAGCATATTGAAGCGGGCATTCAACAGCGCATGCAGCTGCTGGAAGCGGTGATGGCCGATGTCTATGGCCCGCAGACCTTTTTAGCCCAAGGGCTACTCCCCCCAGCGCTGGTGCACGGCCACCCGGGCTATTTGCGGCCGATGCACGGCGTGAAACCGGTTGGTGGTATGCACCTGCATGTGGCGGCCTTCGATTTGGCACACGGCCCGGACGGCAACTGGTGGGTGGTGGGCCAGCGCAGTCAGGCCCCGTCTGGCCTGGGTTATCTGCTGGAGAACCGTCTGGCCGTGTCCAGGCAGTTTCCTCAGGCCTTTCAAGCCCTGCGGGTTCAGCGCCTTGCGCTCACTTACCGCGCCCTGATGGACAGCCTCAAGGCGATGTGCCCGGGCGGCGTGGACTCCCACATTGCCTTGCTTACCCCCGGCCCGTACAACGAAACCTATTTTGAACATGCCTACCTGGCGCGTTACCTGGGGCTGAGTCTGGTCGAAGGCAGCGATTTGATCGTGCGTGATGAACGCCTGTTCCTCAAAACACTCAAGGGCTTGGTGCCGGTGCACGGCTTGCTGAAACGGGTCGACGACCAGTATCTGGACCCCCTGGAATTGCGCCCCGATTCCACCTTGGGCGTGCCGGGCCTGTTGCAGGCCATCCGCGCGGGCAACGTGCTGGTCGCCAACGCACCGGGGTCCGCGTTTCTGGAGTCCCCCGCACTGCTGGGATTTCTGCCGGGTCTGGCGCACCATGTCTTGAAAGAAGACCTGCTATTACCCGCACTGCCCACGTGGTGGTGTGGCGAGCGCAACGCGATGGAAGAAGCCCTGCCGCTGCTACGTGAGCGAATTATCAAACCCACCTACCCCGGCTCCCCCATCCATGGCAGTTTTGATGCGGTGTTGGGGCACACGCTGGATGAGTCCGAGTGCAATATGTGGGCCGGTCGCATCGTGCGACAAAGTGAGGAGCACACCGTACAAGCCCATATCCCCTTTTCGCAAATGCCCACGTGGCAAAGCGCTGGGCTGGGCGATGAATCGCCATCCCAAGGTCGCATGGTGGCCCGCTCTGGGATGCTGCGCGTGTTTGCCGTGTCGGACGCCCTGCAGGGTGCCGGTGGGCGGGCCCGTTGGCGTGTGCTGCCGGGTGGTCTGGCGCGGGTGGCGGGCGCCAGCACGGACATTGCGTCCATGCAGCGTGGCGGCAGCAGCGCCGATGTCTGGGCCCTCACGGACGGCGAGGTCGATACAACATCCTTGTTAACCTCAGCGCTCACACCCGCCGTGCTGGCACAGCGCAAGCGCCTGGTCACCAGCCGCGCTGCGGAAAACCTGTACTGGTTGGGCCGCTACACAGAGCGCGCTGAAAACTCCATCCGTTTGGCACGCCTGACCCTCGAATGCCTGGGCGGCGAGGACCAGACCTCGGCGCCCCTCTTGCTCTGGTTGAGCAAAATGGCGCTGGCCAACACTTTGGTCTTGCCGGGGGTACCGACCGCGTTGCAAGCCCGCCGCGTGTTCGAGCGCGCCCTCATATCCAGCCTAGGCGCCAGCGATGGCGCCACCAGCGTAGGCTACAGCCTGCGGGCGCTGAAAATGGCCGCAGCCACAGTGCGTGAACGCCTCTCTCAGGAGCACTGGAGTGTGATCGTGCGCGCCGAGGAGGAGTTTTTCACCCACTGTAGCAAGCACACCGTGCAAGGTGAATATGCCCCCATGGAAGCGCTGCGCTCGCTTAAATCAGCCAGCGACTCCCTAGCGGCCATCACCGGTGCGCAAACGGACCGCATGACCCGAGACGATGGATGGCGCCTGCTGAGTATTGGACGCCATGTCGAGCGGTTGACCTTTTTGGCCGCATCACTGGCGAGGGGTTTCGAAACTGGTGCATTGCATAGCAATGGCGGCTTCGAGGCCTTGCTGGCCTTGTTTGACAGCACCATCACGTTCCACGCACAGTACCAACAAAGCCGTGACGTGGCGGCACTGACAGAACTTCTGGTGCTGGACCGGGACAACCCACGGTCACTGGCATGGGTGGCGCACACGCTGCGGGGACGACTGGCCAAGT
>CAJASG010000538.1 GCA_903944555.1 uncultured beta proteobacterium | reverse complement strand
TGCAAAATCTCAGTGTTTCCGAGTGAGGTGCTTATCTCATGGGCGTTGATAGCTATTGTTGTCATAGCGAAAAACTTCCCCTCCGGGTGCTGCGATGCATGAGCCACAGCAAATAGCCGCCACCCAACACGGCTGTGAGCACACCCACCGGCAGTTCTTGCGGCGCAATTAGCCAGCGCGCCAGCGTGTCGGCGCCCATCAACAAAGCGCCGCCCATCAGGCTGGAAACCCAGATCAGGCGGCCATGGGTGCACTGAATCACCGAGCGCACCAGGTGCGGTGCGGCCAGCCCCACAAAGGCAATCAGCCCGGTTTGCGCCACCGCGGTCCCGGTGGCCAGCGCCAGCACCGCCACCAGGGCAATTCGCAACGGTGCCAGTGGCAGGCCCAGGCTGTGGGCGGTGGATTCGCCCAGGCTCAGCCCATCCAGCACCCGGCCCAGCAAGCCGCCCACGATCACACACACGCCCCACACCCCAGCCATCAGCAGGAACGAAGTCCAGCCAACAAAGCTGGTGGAGCCCAGCATGAATGCCTGCATGGCCTGCAGTGAATCCGGGGAGAACAAGAGCACCATGTGGGTCATGGCGCCCAGCACCACACCCACCACCACGCCCGCCAACAACAGGCGCAGCGTGTGCTGCACCCCGCGCGACAAGGCCAGCGTCAGCAACACCGCCAGCACCGCGCCCGCAAAGGCCGCGCCGGTCAGGCCCAGGCGCACCAACACGCTGCTGGAAAACACGCTAACCGTCACTCCGCCATTCATCATGCTGCCGCCCAACATGCCCCCGCCACCACCCATGGCAACCAGTGCCAGCGCCACGCCCAGCGAGGCGCCCGAGGCGCTGCCCAGCAGATACGGGTCGGCCAGCGGATTGCGAAACAGACCCTGCGCCACCGCGCCGGCCAGCCCCAGCAAGGCCCCCGCCGCCCAGGCACCCAGGGTGCGCGGCAGGCGAATCTCCCAGACGATTTGCCGCGCCATGGCGTAGGCATCGGGGTCTGGCAAGGGGTTGAGCAAGGGTGTCACCAGGTTTTCAAACCCGGTGCTGCCGACACAGACGCCTAACAACACCAGCGCTAGGCTGATGCCGAGCAATGCCCAGGCTAAAAAAGAAGCGCGACGCAGATTCAAGGTTTGGCTCCTGCGGCGGGATTTTTGGGTGCCTTGGCGCTCAAGCACTGCGCCATCAGACGTGCACCCTCGGCCATACGCGGGCCGGGGCGCACCAGGGTGTTGGCCTGCTCGGTGGGGAACACACACACCCGCTGCTCGCGCACGGCGCGGATGCTGATCCAGCCCGGGCGCTGGGCCAGGCCGTCCTCGCTGCGCTGGCCGATCATGATCACGTCCGGGTTGGCGCGCACGACATACTCGGGGTTGAGCTTGGGGAACGGCCCCAGCTTGGCTGGCAGGATGTTTTTCGCGCCCAGGCGGGTCAGCGTTTCACCAATGAAGGACAACTCCCCTGCCCCGTAAGGTCCGGGGTTCACCTCAAAGTAGACCCGGGTGCCCCGCACGCTGGCGGGCAGCGACTGGGCCGCCGCCGACACACCGGCATCAATGGCACGCCAAATGCGCTGGGCGTCCGCAACTCCCAGCAACTGGCCCAGTTTGAGCATGACACGTTGCACATCGGCATAGGTTTTGGGCTCCAGCGCCACCACCTTGACCCCCAGCGAACGCAAGCGCTCGGCCGCCCGGGACGACGTCGCCATCAGCACCACATCGGGCCGCAGCGCCACCACCGCCTCGATGCTCGGGTCCTGCCCGCCGCCCAGTTGTGGCAAGGTGCGCAGGCTTTCCGGGAAGTTGGAATAGCGGTCAACCCCCACCAACCGCGCACAGTGGCCCAGCTCGCACACGGTCTCGGTGAGCGACGGCAGCAGGCTGACGATGCGCTGCGGCGTTTTATCAAACGTGACAAGCACACCGCGGTCATCGGTGACCTGCAAGGCGTGCGCGGTACCGGCCAGAGCGCTGAAGACCAGCCCGCACAGCAACAGAGGGAAGCGGGTATTTTTCATGTCGCATCTTTCAAAGAGAGTGGCAAACCGGCGGCCATCAGGGTCACGCGCTCACAGGCCTGCGCCACCTCCTGGTTGAGCCGGCCCAGCGCATCGACAAAGGCACGCACCTCGCGCCCCAGCGGAATCACGCCCAGCCCGATCTCGTTG
>CAJASG010000537.1 GCA_903944555.1 uncultured beta proteobacterium | reverse complement strand
GGTGATGGCCAGCTTGGCCAGTGTCATCAAGCGTGACCTGTCGGGCATGGGCAAGTGGCTGTTTGTCGGCACCATCGTACTGATCGTCGGTGGCGTGATTAACATGTTTGTGGGCTCTACCGCTGGCATGATGGCCATGTCCATGGCGGCCATTGGCATCTTCAGTGCTTACATGCTGTACGACATCAAGCGGATCATCGACGGTGGTGAGACCAATTACATCAGCGCGACCTTGGCTTTGTACTTGGACATCATCAATGTGTTCCAGAGCCTGCTGGCCTTGTTGGGCATCTTTGGCGGCGAACGCGACTGAACCCAAGTCAAACCCCAGCTAAAAGGGCCCTTTTCGGGCCCTTTTCTTTGCCTGTCCAACACCGCCCTGGCTCAATCGGGAGCAGAATTTGCCGATACTGTTACTAGATTCCACCCGAAATACATGACTTCACGCCTGCCCCTCCTTGCTTTGCTCCTTTTGCTGGGTGGCTGCGACAACATTGCCACCTTGCTGGCCGACCCCAAGGTCGCCCAACGCGAAGCCGATGCCAAAGCCATTGGCGGCGCCTGCCGCTTTGGTTTGCGCAGCCTTGAAGACTGCTACACATTGAATGAGAAAGCGTCCAAATCAGCCGTATTCGTCGGCTGGAAAGACATGGACCAGTACATGCGCGAAAACAAGGTCGAAGGCAGTCCCGCCAAGATCGAGAAGCCGGTGGTAGTGGTGCCACCACCACCGGTCGAAGAGGTCATCGACGAGCCCAAGGCCAAAGCCAAGCCCGCCGCGGGTCACTAAGCGCTTTTCTAAACGATCAGGTCAAACACCGCCATGCTTTCCACGTGGGCGGTGTGCGGAAACATGTTGACCACCCCGGCCGACGAACATCGGTAACCCGCCTCCTGAACCAGAACTCCGGCATCACGCGCCAAGGTGGCCGGGTTGCAGCTCACATACACAATGCGTTTAGGCGGTGTCCAGCCAGCGCGCAAATCGGGCGTCTGGTGCAAAGCGGCCAACGCCTGCACCAAGGCATAAGCGCCTTCGCGTGGGGGGTCCACCAGCCATTTGTCCGAAGACCCGTCGCCAGTGAGCAATGCTGGCGTCATCTCAAACAAGTCCCTTGCTACAAATTCAGTAGCTGCCAGCGCACATCCCGCAAGGGCTAGAGGCTTATTTAATGCCAAATTCTCACGCGACCGGGCAACCAGGGCTTCACTGCCCTCCACGCCCAGCACTTCACGGGCCTGGGTCGCCAAGGGCAGTGTGAAGTTGCCCAAGCCGCAGAACCAATCGATCACCCGCTCATCCTTGCGCACGGCCAGCAAGCCCAGGGCCCGCGTCACCAGTACCCGGTTGATGTGGGGGTTCACCTGGGTGAAGTCCGTCGGCCGAAATGGCATCGTGATGCCGAATTGGGGCAAGGAGTAGGCCAACTGGGCCGTCTCGTGGCCCGGCAACTCGTCCAACCGCTTCACGGTCTCTGGCCCTTTGGATTGCAACCACCATTGCAAACCCGGGTTTTGGGCGGCAAATTGGCGCAAGCGATCCAGATCGGCATCGCTCAGAGGTACCAGGTGGCGTAACACCATGGCCGTCACGTCGCCCTGCCCAAAGACTCCACTGGCCTGCTCACCTGTCTGTGCAGAAGATGGGCCGCCCATGTCGCCGATCGCCAGTTCAATCTGCGCAATGTGGTCCGCCGCCTCCATCGACCCAATCAAGGCACGCAAAGGCAACAACATGGCGCTGACGTGGGGTGCCAGCACATGGCACTCCTTCATATCAGCCACGTAGCGGCTCTTGCGCTCATGAAAGCCGATTAGCACCGCACCCTTCTTGCGCACGTTGCGCACCGACAGGCGCGCCCGGTAGCGGTAGCCCCACGCGGGGCCCTCAATGGCCCGCAAAATATTGTCGGGCTTGACCTTGCCGATATGCCACAGGTTGTCTTCCAGCACGCGCTGCTTGACGGCCACCTGGGCCCCCACATGCAGGTGCTGCATCTTGCAGCCACCACAAGCGCCTTCGTGCAAGCCAAAGTGCGGGCAGGCGGGGCGCACCCGCTGGGACGACTCCTTATGAATAACGGTGAGCGTGCCTTTTTCGAAGCTGCTCTTGCTGCGGTGGATTTGGGCACTGACCACCTCAAACGGCAGCGCACCATCGATGAATACGACCTTGCCATCGGGTTTGTGGGCGACGCCCTGTGCATCAAGGTCCAGGGATTTGACCCGCAACCAGCCTTCGGGCAGGGTGGGCTCGGCGGGGATCTCTTGGATCACTGGAACTTCTGGGGTTTCGGGTTGTATTGAATCTGTCATCCCTGAATTGTCTCAGGTACGCGCGGACTTCCTGCCGAACAGGTTGCAATTACAGCAAGGAGTCGCGCGTAATACCGCGCCGGGTGATGTAGCGGCGGAGTTTGAACAGCGCTTCGTTCTGCACCTGGCGCACCCGTTCACGGGTCAAACCCAGGCGAATGCTAAGCACGTCCAGGGTTTCCGGGTCGCGGTCATGCAAACCAAAGCGGCCCTCCAGTACCTCGCGCTCGCGCTCGGACAGGGCCGCGATCCACGTCTCCAGCAGCACATCCACCTCATGGGCTTGCGCCACGTCCTGGGGGTCCAGCGCCAGCACATCGACCAGGCCGTCGCCCAGCGTCAGGTCCCCCTCTTCGTGGTTCAGCGAGGCGTCCAACGAGCGCGGAGCCTCGGCCATCGCCAACAAGTCCTCCACATCGCTGGCATCGCGCCCCAACAGCGCCGCAATGTCGTCCACCCGAATGCCTTCAGGGCGCTGCGCGACCAGTGCCGCGTCATTCTCCAGCGCACGACGGGCACGCAAAACATGCTGCAACTCACGCACCACATTCACGGGCAGGCGCACCGCGCGGCCTTGGTACATCAGCGCGCGATCGACCGATTGGCGTATCCACCAGGTGGCATAGGTGGAAAACCTGAAACCCCGTTCAGGCTCGAACTTGTCGATGGCATGCATCAGCCCCAGGTTGCCCTCTTCAATCAAATCGGCCATGGGCACGCCACGCCCGCCGTAGCCTTTGGCAATGCTGACCACCAGCCGAAGGTTGTGCTCGATCATGCTTTGACGGGCGCAAAACTCCCCGGCGCGTGCGCGCGTGGCGGTGTCGAACTCTTCTTCGGGGGTAAACAGCTCCGTGCGACGTACGCCGCGCAGATAGATGGCCAACGCATCGGACGGCTCGCCCGTCGATTCCGCTATTGTTTCTATAGCTGCCTGCGCAACGCCTACGGGCGCTAGAGCACCATTTACCTTAAAAAAATCACCCTCGATTGGTTCCCTGGCATCGCTGCTGCTCGAACCCAAAGGAGGGGGATTTTTCATGGCATCCACATGCTATTTGGCGGGCAGGTACTTGGCGGGGTCGACCGGCTTGCCATCTTTACGCATTTCAAAATGAAGTTTTGTACGATCAGTGCCCGTACTCCCCATCAGTGCGATCTTTTGACCCTTTTTTACTATCTGTTCATCTTTGACCAGCAAAGTGTGGTTATGAGCATAGGCAGTTATGACGGTGCCTTGGTGCTTAATGATGATCAGGTTCCCATAGAAACGCATGGTGCCGTCACCCATCTCCGCGATGATTACCTTACCATCTGCAGCGGCATAGACGGGGTCACCCTGGGAACCCCCAAGGTCAAAACCTTTTTTCGCTTCCTCGTACTTGGCAATAACCGGACCATCGCTTGGCCAGCCCCAATCAATATCCGCTATTCCAGATAATGTTTGCACAGCCCCTGACGAACCCTGCGCATTGGAAGCGGCTGGCGCTGAAACATGCTTTGCGGGGGCCTGAGTGGCGGCAGGTTGACTGTCAGGCGCAGTAGTCTGCGTCGGGGTGACGGCGGCGGTTGCCACCGGTTTGGCCACCACAGCAGATTCACCGGCCAGCGGAGGTACAACGCGCAAGACCTGACCCACTTCAATTTTGTCCGGATTGTCCAGTGCATTCCAACGAGCGATGTCTTTGCGACCCTGCCCAGCTTCAAGACTGATGCGAATCAGGGTGTCGCCTGGTTTGACCGTGTAATAACCCGCCTTGCCGGCATTCTCAAACCCAGGCGGCTGCTTGACTGGCTGCGATACAGCACCCTGACGGCCGGACGAGCCGCGGTCTTCAACCGGTGCCCGATTCAGCGACTTGGAGCCGCAACCTGCCAGCACTAGCCCCAGTGCAATGCAAGTCAACCAGGCAGAACGACGAAAAAAACCAGACATAAACACTTCCTTCAAGCAACACCCGATTTTAGGGGGACAAAGTGCACCGCCTCTAAAACCGTCTGCCGTATGCCCTGCGGGGTCTTGTCAATCACCATCAAAGCCTGTGCGCCACCCGAGGTTCCGCCTTGGGCCACCGGTGCTACCAGCCGCCCGCCCATGGCCAACTGATCCACCCAAGCTTGGGGAATGGCCTCGCCACCGGCTGCGGCAATGATGGCGGCATAGGGCGCACCTTTGGCGTAGCCCACCATGCCGTCACCAAACAACAAATGCAAATTCGCGACGCGCAACAATCGCAGGTTCTCCCGCGCCTTGTCATGCAAGCCCCGCAGCCGCTCAATGCTGTACACCTCGTCCGCCACCATGCTCAACACGGCGGCTTGGTAGCCACACCCGGTGCCAATTTCCAGCACGCGCCCCAAGCGCCCGGTGGCGCCATTGCGCATCAATTCAATCATTCGGGACACCACACCCGGCTTGGAAATCGTCTGGCCAAGCCCAATCGGCAAGCTGGTGTCTTCATAGGCCTGGTTGGCCAGCGCACTGTCGACAAAGCGGTGACGCTCAATCGCACCCATGGCCGCCAAGACCAGGGGGTCGCGCACACCACCCTCGGCGAGCTTTTGCACCATACGGGTACGCACGGCACTGGAGTCCATGCCGACGCCGTGGGGCACCACTTTTGCCGGCAGGTGGTGCACCGGCTTGGCCTTGATCGCAGGGAGGGCGGCCGCCAATTGGAGCGATGCTGTGGCCGGCTTCCCCTGCAGAGGGCCCCTCGGCATAAGCGCCCCTTGTGCATTGGGGCGGTTTTTGGCCAAAGTGGCGTCGAGTTGGGCGGGAAAGGTCGGGCGCTGCTTCATGCCGTAGCCTTATGCAAGCTGGTGGCCAGGCGCGAGGCGGTCTGCGCCCAGTAACCCAAACTATCGTGGTCGGTCAGGTCGATTTTCAGCGGCGTCATAGACATGTGACCTTGTGCTGTGGCGTGAAAATCAGTGCCATCGGCGTCGTCCATGACCGGGCCTGCAGCGCCAATCCAGTACATCATTTCCCCGCGGGGACTGCGCTGCTGAATGACTTTTTCGGCTGCATGGCGCTTGCCCAAACGGCACAACTTCATGCGACCAATCTCAGCGTACGGCAAATTGGGAATGTTGACATTCAGCAGCCAAGGCGTCGCCGTGATCAGGCGCTGCTCTTGCATGGACAGCACCAAATCACGGGCCTTGCGCGCCGCCGATTCCAGGTGAGCCCATTCTTTGTCCACCTGTGAAAAGGCGATGGCGGGCACGCCGAACAAATACCCTTCCATGGCGGCACCCACAGTGCCCGAGTAAATGGTGTCATCGCCCATATTGGCGCCGTTGTTGATACCCGACACCACCAAATCCGGGCGGTAATCCAGTAGGCCGGTGAGTGCTATGTGGACGCAATCCGCCGGCGTGCCGTTCACGTACCGAAACCCATTGCTGGCACGGGTCACGTACAGGGGCGAGTGCAGTGTCAGCGCGTTGGACTTGGCGCTGTTGATTTGTTCGGGCGCAATCACCTCCACCTCGGCCACATCATTGAGCGCCTCGTACAGCGCCACAATGCCGGGCGCCAGGTAACCATCGTCGTTGGAAATT
>CAJASG010000536.1 GCA_903944555.1 uncultured beta proteobacterium | reverse complement strand
TGACCACCGGCGAATTTGCCATGCTCAAGGCGCTGGTGCGCCACCCACGTATTCCCTTGTCCCGCGAGAAGCTGGCACAACTCTCCCGAGGGCGGGAGTTCGAAGCCTTCGACCGCAGCCTGGATGTGCAAGTCTCCCGCTTGCGAAAGCTGATCGAGGTCGACCCTACGTCGCCGCGCCATATCCAAACGGTGTGGGGGGTCGGATACGTGTTTGTGCCGGATGACGCTGTTTAACGTCGAGGACCTATTCACTTGACAGAGACTCAACTCACTGACTTTGCAATCACGGCTCCCTCCGAGTTGGATGCATCCGGCAGCAAGGTGGCTACCAGCAAGTTTGCAGATTTAAGCCTTTTCTGGCGCACCTTCTTTTTGCTGGCGCTGTTGCTACTGGGCAGCATTTTGGCGTGGCTGCAAACCCTGCGCTCGCTGGAGTTTGAACCTCGGGCTATACAAACTGCGCAGCTGCTGGCGTCGCAAGTCAACCTGAGCCGTGCCGCACTGGTCCACGCAGATGGGATTGCCCGTATCTCGCTGCTCAAAACCATGAGAGATGAAGAGGGCTTGCGCATCGTGCCGCGCGAGAAGAACGACCGACTCATTCCCTTTACGACCGACGCGTTGAACCGCGATGTATCGCAAGAGTTGTACAAGCGTTTGGGCAGCAAAACGGTTGTTGCCAGCCGGGTGAATGACCAGCCCGGCCTGTGGATCGGATTTGACATTGATGGAGATGACTACTGGATGGTCACTGACGAGGCACGCTTCTCCCCCGCAGGCGGCAAGACTTGGCTGATTTGGCTCGTGGTTGCCGCCGCACTTTCGCTTGCCGGTGCAGCGTTGATTGCGCGCCTCATTAACCGGCCACTCAAAGACCTTTCCTTCGCAGCGAGCCGTGTGCGCGAAGGCGACTTTGGTGCCAGTCGTTTGGACGAGACCGGGCATACCAGCGAGATACGGGAGGTCAATATTGGCTTCAACCGCATGGCCCAAAAGCTGAGCAAGCTGGAGCAGGACCGCGCCGTCATGCTGGCGGGTATATCGCACGATCTACGCACGCCACTGGCACGCTTGCGGCTGGAGACCGAGCTCAGCGTGTCGGACCTGGATGCCAGAGCGCACATGGCCGCAGACATCAGCCAGCTGGACGCGATCATCGACAAGTTTCTGGACTACGCGCGCCCCGACAAGGTAAAGCTGACCCCGGTTTTGCTGGGCGATGTGGTGGAGGCCTGCGTGTATTCGCTGCAAAACCAGGCCGATGTGCAGATCAATGTGCAGATGGACCCGGACATGCTGGTCCTGGCCGATGAAGTGGAGTTGGGTCGCATCATCTCCAATTTGCTGGAAAACGCCCGTCGTTATGGAAAATCTAGCGACACCGGGGTGGCCCGTATCGACATTGCCGCCGTTAGCCGGGACAAAGCGGTACTGATCAAAATTCGCGACCATGGTATTGGCGTGGCGCAAGAACAGCTAAGCAACCTCACAAAACCCTTTTACCGGGGCGAGGCGGCCCGCACTGCAGCCAACGGGGCAGGTTTGGGCCTGGCCATTGTCGAGAAGACGGTGCAGCGCATGGGCGGTGATTTCACCCTGACCAACGCCACCAGCGGCGGCCTGTCTGCCGGTATCCGCTTGCAGCGCGCCACGCGGATTTAACTCACAGGCTGGCCGCCAGCACCGCGCCTTCCAAAATGGCGCGCTTGGCATCCAGCTCTGAAGCCAGGGCGGCTCCGCCAATGCAATGGTATTTGACAGCGCCCATCGCGGCTTGCGCCGCAGCATCGGGCATCAACTCCACCAAAGGCACCTGCCCGGCACACAGCACGATGTGGTCCACCTCCAGCACCCGGTTTGTTCCGTTCACGCTGATGTGCAAGCCACCGTCATCAATGTTTAAGTACTCCACACCTGCCAGCATTTCCACTCCATTGCGCTGCAGCACCGCCCGGTGTACCCAGCCCGACGTTTTGCCCAAGCCCGCGCCCGGTTTGCCTGATTTACGCTGCAACAAATACAACTGCCGGTAAGGCTGTGAAGGTGCAGCGGGCACCAAGCCACCGTTGGACTGCGCCTGCAAGTCCACGCCCCACTCTTTGCACCAGTGATCCAGGGGCACTGGTAAAGGAATGGACGGGTCGTGCAGCAAAAACTCGCCCACATCGAACCCAATGCCCCCGGCACCAATGATGGCCACCCGTTTGCCCAGCACCACCTTGCGCTGCAGCACATCTAGGTAAGACACCACCTTGGCATGGTCAATGCCTGCAATGGCGGGTTTGCGCGGCACAATGCCGGTGGCCACAATCACCACCTCAAAACCTTGTGCTGCAAGCTGCTCGCGTGTGACTCGCTGGTTCAGCACCAGCCTGACCCCGGACGTCTCCAGACGACGACCAAAATACCGCAAGGTTTGGGCAAATTCCTCCTTGCCGGGCACTTGCATCGCCACTTTGAACTGGCCGCCAATTCTGTCGCTGCTGTCAAACAGTGTCACGTCATGCCCACACTCTGCCGCCACCGTGGCGGCAGACAAACCTGCTGGCCCCGCCCCCACCACAGCCACCCGCTTTTTGGCGGCAGTTTTTTGGTAGACCAGTTCGGTCTCATGCGCGGCTCGCGGGTTCACCAGACAACTGGCGCGCTTGTTGGCAAAGGTATGGTCCAGGCAAGCCTGATTGCACCCAATGCAGGTGTTGATCTCGTCCGATCGCCCCTGCGCAACCTTGTTCACAAACTCGGGGTCTGCCAAAAACGGCCGCGCCATGGACACCATGTCCACATCGCCGCTGGCAATCAGTGCTTCGGCCTCGTCAGGCATGTTGATACGGTTGGACGCCACCACCGGCACCGACACCGCTTGTTTGAGGCGCGCCGCTACGCTGGCAAACGCGGCGCGTGGCACCGAGGTGACGATGGTGGGGATGCGGGCTTCGTGCCAGCCCACGCCGGTGTTGAACAAGGTGACACCGGCCTTCTCCAGCGCCTGCGCCACTTGCACCACCTCATCCCAACTGTTGCCGCCCTCCACCAGGTCCAGAATGGAGTGGCGATACATCAGGATGAAGTTCTTGCCCACCGCTTGGCGTACCTGCTGCACGATTTCTACGGCAATGCGCATGCGGTTCTCAATCGAGCCGCCCCAACGGTCGGTGCGCAGATTGGTGCGTGCGCACAAAAACTGGTTCAGCAAATAGCCTTCGCTGCCCATGATCTCAACCCCGTCGTAACCCGCCTTTTGCGCCAACTCGGCGCAGCGCACATAGGATCGGATGGTGGATTGGATGCCCTGCTGCGTCAAAGCCTTGGGCTTGAACATGGAAATGGGAGACTTCTTGGCCGAGGCCGACACCACAAAAGGCTGGTAGCCATAGCGCCCGGAGTGCAGGATCTGCATCAAAATCTTGCCGCCCTCCTCGTGCACCGCCGTGGTCACCTTGCGGTGGTTGCCAACGTCAAAGATCGAGTTCAGCGTGCCGCCCAAGGGCAGCAGCCAGCCTTGGCGGTTGGGCGAAATACCGCCGGTCACGATCAGCCCGACCCCGCCCCTAGCCCGCTCACGAAAATACTCGGCCAGCTTGGGATAGTTGTAAAAGCGGTCTTCCAGGCCGGTGTGCATGGAGCCCATGATGACGCGGTTGCGCAGTGTGGTGAAGCCCAGGTCCAGTGGCTTGAGCAGATGGGGGTGGGAAGTTTGCGTCATAGAATTCCAACCAGTAAAACGACCGCTCGGGCCTCCATGGCAATCCCTTCACCCACAGGACCCATCTTTTCAGCCGTCTTGGCCTTCACGTTGACTTGATCCACCGATAAATCCAGCACCTGGGCAATGCGCGCACGCATGGCGCCAATGTGCGGAGCCAACTTGGGTGCCTGTGCAATCACGGTGCTGTCCACATTGTTGATGGCATAACCGCGCTCGCGCACCTGCCGGGCGGCCTCAGCCAGCAAAACGGCAGAGTCCGCACCTTTGAACTGCACATCGGTGTCAGGGAAAAGCGTGCCGATATCCCCCATGGCCGCCGCGCCCAGGAGCGCATCCGTAATGGCGTGTAACAGTGCATCCGCGTCCGAGTGGCCCAACAG
>CAJASG010000535.1 GCA_903944555.1 uncultured beta proteobacterium | reverse complement strand
TGCTGTGCTGTGCTGTGCTGCTAGTCATTTTCAGAACCTTTCAATATTGTCGAGGCAAAGTTCGATGCTGAGATACTGGGTGTCGAAGACGTACTACCAAATAACTGGTTACACGATCAGGGCCCAGGGGAAAAAGGATACTTCACATGTTAAGTTGGGTTGCATTACCGGGCAAGCGTAAGCGTTTAACGCCGAGAACACTTATTTTTCATAATTTTAGCGTCCCATCGTGTCATTGGTCGCAATTTTAATCTACGGGGCAGGCATATCCGTCTTCCCGGTATTTTGAAAGATGGACTCGCTCCGAAAACGAAATATCAGCGGCTTTGGGAGCAGGGTTTGTTGCGAGAGTGCAGTTGACCTCACCATCAGACGTTGTATTTCCACTTGGGCAAGCCCGTTTTGGAGTTGAGGGGCAAGCTGATCATGAATTCCTACTGAGACTGACTTATAGTTCAAGGACCCTGGTACTGCCCCACTGCAATCTGTCAGCATCAAGGAACAGGTTCGCGAGCGCATTCTGTATCGGTACTGCACTGCGAATCTGTAGAGAAACTGCAACGAACCAAGTCATGCAATTTTCAGATACCTTGATAGGCAAAAAACATGCATTTTTATGCATCCATAGGTCCGCAGGCAGCTATCAACACACAAGCAGTTATTTTGAGAAAAAGTACCTGTGTTGTGTACATTTGAAACACCATGCGCAGAAAAATACCCTCCCTTCAGGCCCTGGCCTGCTTCGAAGCCGCCGCTCGCCAAGAGAGTTACACCCGTGCCGCGCAAGAGCTGGCGCTGACCCAGGGCGCGGTATCGCGGCAAATAACGGCGCTGGAAGAGTTTTTGGGCGTAACCCTATTCCGTCGCACCCGCCACGGGGTGACATTGACCGAGCGGGGCCGCGAATACGCGCTGCAGGTGGCACCGCGCCTGCAGGGGCTGGAGCAAGACACGCTGGACGTCATGTCCACCCAAGGGCGCGGCGGCACCTTGCATCTGGCAGCGGTGCCCACGTTTGCGACACGCTGGCTGATCCCGCGCTTGCCAGCGTTGCAGGCACAGCACCCCGACATCACCGTGCACATCGAAACCCGTACCCGCGCCTTCATGTTCGCCGACACCCAGTTTGACGCAGCGTTGTACGCGGGCACCCCGGAACAGGTGCACAACTGGGCGGGCACCCGGGCGGTAAAGTTGCTGGCGGAAGAGGTCGTTCCAGTCTGCAGCCCCCTGCTGTTGGCGGGAGCCACTGAACGAACTCCTGAGGCTATCGCCACGCTGCCCCTGCTGCAACAAAGCACGCGACCCAGCGCCTGGCGCCAGTGGTTTGACGCCGCGAGCGTGGCTGCCCCTCAAGCCCTCACCGGCCCGCGCTACGAACAGTTCTCAATGACAGCGGCGGCGGCGGCTTGCGGTATGGGGGTCGCATTGGTGCCACGCTTGTTGATTGAAGCAGAACTGGCGCGTGGCGAACTTGTGGTGGCCTGCGACCGCCCCTTGCAGGGTGAGCGGGCCTACTACCTGGTCAGCCCGGAGCGTAGCGATGCTCGCCCTGCCCTGCGCTTGTTTCAAGCCTGGCTGCAGCAAACCACCACGCCGACGGCCTGAGTTTTTAGGCTGCGTCTACTTGCCTTGCGCGCCCGGTGCGCCTATCCTTCAAACAAACAGGAAAGGAAAGTCTCATGTACAAAAATATCGTACTGGCCTATGACGGCTCGAACTCTGGACAAAAAGCCCTGCTGGACTGCAAGGAGCTGGCGCAGTGGAACCAAGCGCAACTCTCGCTGGTTGCAGTCATGCCCAGCAATACCAGTTTTGTGGCAATGGAAGGCGCCATGTACAACCCGGAGATGGAAGCACAGGAGTCGGCCAAGTTTCAGGCGGTGCTGGCCGACGGGCTGCGTCGGCTGGAGGATGCCGGTTACAAAGCCAGCGCTCAACTGCTGGTCGGTGACGCCGTGCAAGAGATCGCCCGGTACGCCCGCAAGGTCGATGCGGACCTGATCGTGGTGGGCCACAAGCATCTGGATAGCTGGGCCGCGCGCTGGTGGCGAGGCTCCATCTCCGCTGCACTGATTGAGCATGCGCCGTGTAGCGTGTTGTGCGTCATTACCCCGTAGCGAAGCCGATATGGCTGCGACCCACACCAACCACAAGGCGCTGGAGCAATACCGCGATCGCGCCAATGTGTACGACTTGGAGTTGGCAGCATTCGAGCCGATACGTCGCAGTGCCATCGCCCAATTGAATCTTGCGCCCGGTGACACGGTCATCGACGTGGGCTGCGGAACCGGGCTGAGCTTTACGCATCTGCAACAGGCTATTGGACCGCTCGGCCACATCATCGGCATTGAACAATGCCCTGAAATGCTGAATCGAGCACGCACCCGGGTGACCCAAAACGGCTGGACTAACGTAACACTACTGAACGCCTCTGCAGAGGACGCTGCCATTCCCTGCGCGGCCCACGCAGCGCTGTTTCACTTCACCCACGACATCTTACGCAACCCAGCAGCCATCAGCAATGTGCTAAGAAATCTCAAGCCTGGAGCACACGTAGTGGCAACGGGGCTGCAATGGGCCTCGCCTTGGGCTTGGCCCACCAACGGGTTTGTCTTGCTGGCCGCCCTGCGATCAGTGACTTGCATGGAAGGCTTAAGCCAGCCTTGGAGTCTGCTGGCCGAACAGGTGGGCGAAATGGAAGTCAGATCCACCTTGTTCGGAGGCGTCTACATCGCCTGTGGAACCGTCAGCCCCCGCCCTGCAACTGAGTTTCAAAGAACGAAAACACGGCAGGGTCATCGCAAAACGCCACATTGAAGCGGAACCAGGCGCTGGGGCCCAAATCGGGGCTAAACAGGGCGCCGGGACCAAGCAAAATGTCTTTCTCACCGGCCTTGTAGGCTAACTCGGTGGCGTTGGGCATATCAGGATGCCGTGCCCACAAGAAGATGCCGGCTTTGGGTTCTGAGAACAACTCGAACCCGATCTTCAGCAACTGCGCAGAGGCCACTTCATGCGCCTTGGCCAAGCGTTCACGCAGGCCCTTGATGTGTTTGCGCCAACGTCCATCTACTAAGGCGCCATAGGCCAGACGCTCGCTGAATTCCGACGAGGTTAAACCCGAAATCATCTTCAGTTGGGCCAAGTCTTCCAGCACATCTGGGTTGGCCGCAAGGTACCCCACCCGGATATTGGGCGAGATGGTTTTGGAGAAGCTGCTGATGTAGATCACCCTATTGAGCTGGTCCAGGCTGGCCAGCGAAGGGCGCGGCTCGGGGTCCAGGTCGGCGTAGATGTCGTTTTCCACGACCAAAAAATCATGTTTATCGGCCAACTGCATCACGCGGTGCAAATGCGACAACTGGGCCACCGAACCGGTGGGGCTTTGCAGCCGGGGTTGGGTAAAAAACACCTTGGGTTGGTGTTCAATAATCAGCTTTTCCAACGCCACCAGGTCATAGCCAGCGGGCGTGCGCGGCACGCCGATCAGACGCGCACCGAGAAAGCGCAGCGAAAAAAGCAAATTGGGGTAGCCGGGGTCGTCCACCAACACCGCGTCACCCGGACGCACCAAGCGGCGCGCCACCAGATCCATGGCCTGGCTGGAGCCGTGGGTGAGCAATACCTGCTCTGAGGTCACTGCGATTTCCTGCTCCGCCAACAGATCGCGAATCATCTGACGCAGGGGCAAATAGCCCTTGGGTTCACCATAGCCGCCCAAGTCCACATTGTCAGCGGCCAGGCTGCGCAGGCTGCGGCGCACCCCTTCGGTGAATAGCCAATCGCTGGGCATCCAGCCACAGCCCGGTTTCATGCGCAGCGCACGATTCTCAAAAATACGCCGCAGATACCACATCGAATCAAAGCTGAAGTTGGGCCCATGACCGGGCACCTCAGCGGTCGATACCTGCCGGCTTTTTACAAAAAACCCCGAGTGCGGACGCGACGCAAAGTACCCTTGGGCCACCAACCTGTCATAGGCATCCACCACCGTAAAAACGCTCACCGCATGGGCATGGGCAAACTGCCGAATGGACGGCGCTTTGGAGCCCGCCCGCAGTGAGCCTTCGTCGATCAATTGACGAAACCCTTCGACGATCTGCACCACCAAGGGTACCGCGCTCTGTAAGTTCAAAGAAAACATGAAGACAAGCCTAGGGTTTGTATGTAGAGGTGTTGGCAACTGCACAGTGCATCCCCAAAACCCGCTACCTGTATATGGTAGCCGCCGCCGATGCGGTCTACAGTTGCACCAACTTAACGCTACTCAACTGACTTTGGGACTGATATGAAACGCGAAACCAACCTGAACAACGCAGCCCTCATGGCGCGCCGCAAAGCCGCTATTCCCCGTGGCGTAGGCCAAAGCCATGAAGTTTTCATCGCCCGCGGCGAAAACGCCGAAGTGTGGGATGTTGAAGGCAAACGCTATGTTGACTTTGCAGGCGGCATTGCCGTGCTCAATACCGGGCACTGCCATCCGACCATCATTGCAGCCGTCAAGGCCCAGCTCGACTTGTACACCCATACCTGTTTTCAGGTACTGGCCTACGAGCCCTATGTGGAATTGGCCGAGCGCATCAACGCCAAGGCCCCAGGTGACTTTGAAAAGAAGACCTTGTTTTTAACAACCGGCTCTGAAGCGGTTGAAAACGCGGTGAAAATCGCCCGCTCCTACACCAAGCGCTCGGCCGTCATCGCGTTCACCAGCGGCTACCACGGGCGCACCCTGTTGACCCTGGGTTTGACCGGCAAAGTGGCACCTTACAAAACCGGCTTTGGGCCCTTCCCCGGCGAAATCTTCCACG
>CAJASG010000534.1 GCA_903944555.1 uncultured beta proteobacterium | reverse complement strand
TGGTGCGGCTGGCAGGAATTGAACCCACGACCCCTTGGTTCGTAGCCAAGTACTCTATCCAACTGAGCTACAGCCGCTAAGCTTCGAATTATAGCACTTCACTTTGGGCATATTGCCCACTCTTGATCAAATTTTATTCAAACCCAGCAAAGTCCGGGCTTCCGCCGGGCTGGCAATCGCCCTGCCTGCATTACGTGCGCACTGCGCCAAGGCGGTAATCAACTCGCCATTGCCCTTGGCACGCTCACCGCTGGGCAGGTAAAACGTATCTTCCAGACCCGTACGCAACATACCACCCAAGTCGGCCACCTTTTGGTGCACCGGCCAAATCTCGGTGCGACCAATCAGGGTGGCTTGCCATACGCTGTTGGGCGCCATCCACTGCGGCAACAAGGCCAGCAGCTCGGCATCGCAGGGCATGCCAGAGGCCACACCCATGACCAGGTTGTATTCGGGGCGCCCCATCTCGGGCTTGAGCATGCCGTTTTTGATGAACATGCCCACGGCACGCACGATGCCCACGTCGAAACATTCAAACTCGGGGTGGGTGCAGCACTCGCCCATGACGTCCAAAAACTGCTGCACCTTGGCCACGGGGTTATCAAACACCATGGGCGGCCAGGCCCACTGGCCGTCGTCCTTGATCTTCAGGTAGTTCAGGCTACCGGCGTTGCACGCGGCAATCTCAGGTTTTACACGGCGAATGCAAGCCAAGGGACCGGAAATGTCTTTGCCCACCACGCCTGTGGTCAGGTTGATGATGACGCCGGGGCAGGCTTCACGAATAGCGTCCACCACCGAGGCCATGACTTCCGGGTCCCACGAGGGCATGTGGCCCATGCCCTCCTCTTGGTTGCGCACATGCACATGCATGATACTGGCGCCGGCGCTGAAGGCATCGCGTGCCTCGGCCGCCATTTGCGCGGGGGTGACCGGCACGGGATGCTGCTTGGGGTTGGTCAGTACGCCGGTCAGGGCGCAGGTGAGTATTGCTTTTTCCATGTCAGTCCTTCTTGTTAGCGGGTTGAATTTCAAGTTCCAGTTCGACCAGCAGTGCGCCGGACTCCACCTGGTCGCCCACCTTGGCGTGTACGGCTTTCACGGTGCCTGCCGCTTGGGCGGACAGCCACATTTCCATCTTCATGGCTTCCACACAGATGAGATGCTGCCCCTCCTGCACCGCAGTGCCGGGGGTGACCAAAATTTGCGTGACCTTACCCGCCACGGGGGAGCGTGCGCGGCTGGCGTCTTTCAAGGCATCGGCATTGGGGAAGGCGGACACCTCGGTGAACACAAACGCATGACCGCCCACGGCTAGGTGCACGCTGGCACCATCAACCACTGCCACGGCACGTTGCACCACGCCGTTGAGCTCCAGGCGCAGCGTTCCCTTGTCGTAGCCCAGCACCTGGGCCTGCACCGCTGCACCATCCAGCGTCACCGCCACACCACCCAAGCGGTCGGGGCGCACGCGCACCTCGCGCACGGTGTCGCCGCTTTGCAGTTTGAAGCCAAAGGCGGCCGTGCTCTCGGCACGCCAGGCGTTGCCCTTCCAGCTCTCGAAGCCTTGCATTGCTAGTGCGATGGCAGCGATGCGCCACACGTCGTCGCTGGGTGCGATGGCTTGCAGCAAGGGCTCGCCCTGCTCCAGCCATTGGTCGATCAGTGTGGTGGTCATCTCCGCCTTGCGGAAAGCCGGGTGGTCTACCAGATCGCTCAAAAAGCGGCCATTGTTTTTCAAACCCAACAGCGGCGTATTGGCCAACGCAGCACGCAGGCGGCGGATGGCGTCGTCACGGTCGCTGCCATGCACGATGATTTTGGCCACCATGGGGTCGTAAAACGGGGAGATGATGCTGCCCTGCACAATGCCATCGTCCACGCGGACTCCAGCGTGTTTTGCGTTTTCCGGCTGCCACCACAGCACCGTACCTGTTTGCGGGGCAAAGCCGGTGTAGGGGTCTTCCACATACAGGCGCGCCTCAATGGCGTGACCGGTGAGAGTGATGTCGGCTTGCTGCGCTGGCAGGGGT
>CAJASG010000533.1 GCA_903944555.1 uncultured beta proteobacterium | reverse complement strand
TTCCAGCCCGCGTCGATCAGCGCAAACGCGGCCTGCTCGGCCTGCGGGCCAAAGCGCCCGGCCAGCGAACCCGCGGTGAGCTGGAGCCAGCAGCCCGCTTCGGTGAATTCGCGCACTTTGTCGGTGTTGGCCATGATGGCCTTGTTGCGTTCGGGGTGCGCAATGAGGGGGCGGATTTTGAGCTTGAGCAGGCTGGTGATGAAGCGGATGCTGCCTACGGGAATCATTTGGTGCGGGAACTCCAGCAGCAAGATGCGGTAGCCCCCTGCTTCGCCCAGAAACGGCATCTGGTTGTCAGCCACCAGGTCGATGAGCTCGGGGCACAGGCGGGCTTCACCGCCCATGCGCACTTGCAGCGGGATGTTGGCTTGGGCCAACTGGGCTGCGAACTCGGCCGTGGCGACCTCCAGATTGCGCCGCTGGTTGGGGTAGCGCTCGGGGTGCACATGCGAGGTGAGGACGGCGTGGGTGATGCCGTCCGCTACCGCCGCGCGGGCCAGGTCCAAGGCTTGTTCCATTGTTTCGGGGCCATCGTCAATGCCCGGCAACAAGTGGCAGTGCAGGTCAATCACGGGGTCAGGCGGCCTTTTTTAGTGCCACTGGTTTTGCCAAGCTGCCAGAGCCGTAGGTGCCGCCATAGGTGGAGCCATAGGTACCGTAGCCGTGCTTGCCGTAGCCGGAGTATTCACCGTAGTATTTCTCTGCCTTGTTGAAGTCAAGCGCATTGAGTACCACGCCCACGATGTGCGCTTCGGCCCGGCGCAGACGCTGCAATGATTTGCGCGCCAACACATAGGGTGTGCTGGCGGCTTTGGTCACAAAAATAACGCCAGAGACTTGCGAGGCGATCACCAAAGCATCGCTCACCAGTTCGACCGGTGGGGAGTCAATGATGATGATTTCAAAGTTTTTGGCCAGTGCTTCCAGGGTGTGGGCAAAGCGCTCGGAGTGCAGCAGTTCCAGCGGGTTTGGCGGGATGGCACCGGAGGTCATGACGACGAGGTTGGAGCCCTCCACCGTGTGCAGGCATTCGCTGAGTTGGGCGGTGCCCGCTACGAGCTCGGACAGGCCCAGGGAGTGGGCGTCCAGGCCATAGCTTTTGGCTACGCTGGGGCGGCGCATGTCGGCATCGACCAGCAAGGTTTTTTTGGTGAAGGCGTGGGCCATGGCCAGGTTGCTGGAGAAGGTGGTTTTGCCCTCCCCCGGTACGCTGGAGGTCACCACCAGGGTGCGCGAAGCCAGGTCGACCGAGGAGAGCAACACGCCGGTGCGGGCCGTGCGAATGGCCTCGGAGTAGAGTGAATTGGGCGTTTCTTGCACCAGGCGCCCGCTGACGCCGCGCTCGGCGTCGTCTTTGCCAAGCATGGGCAGCACGGTGAGCAGCGGCTGTTTGAGGCGGGATTCGACGTCTTCGGTGGTTTTGAGGGTGTTGTCCAGCACTTCCATCAGCAGCGCGAGCATGACGCCAATGAGCAGCCCCATGAACAGGGCCACCGCCACGATGAGTGATTTTTTCGGCTTGATGGCTTGGGTGGGCACGGCGGCGGTGTCGACCACACGGGCCACGGTGGTTTGCAGATCGCCGGTGACGTTGGTCTCTTTGGCGCGCTTCATGAACATGTCGTACATCTGGCGGTTGGAGTCGACATCGCGCTCGTACACGCCGAGCTCAAACTCTTTGCGGTTGATGTTGACCACGGTGCCACGGGCTGCGCCGAGTGCGCCTTCCAGCATTTTTTCGGTGCTGCGGGCACGCTCGTATTCGTGGTTGATGCCGCCAACGACCAGCTCCACCTGGCGGGCCAGGTTTTCGGCAGCGGCTTTGGAGTCGGAGTCGGCCTGCATGTATTTGGGGTGCTCTTTGCCGTAGCGCTGGGTGACGTCAGCCAACTTGCGCGCGGCTTCGTTGGCCTGGCGTTTGGCATCGGCCACCTGCCCGCTGATCAGCACGGCGGGCTGGGACGCGAGGTCGCCCGCGTTGGCGGCGTCTTTGACGATTTTGTAGGTGGCTTCGACTTCGGCCCTGCGGGTGCGCGCCTCAATGAGGCGGCTTTGCAGTTGCTCCATCTGTTGGGCAGCGCCGGTTTGCGCAGATTCTTTGACGTTGACGAAGCCTTGCTTGTCACGGTAGCCCTGCAAAATGGTCTCGGACTGGGTGAGCTTTTCTTTCAACCCAGCCAACTGCTCTTGCAGCCAGACCGATGCGGTGCGGGTCATCTGGTAGCGCGCATCGAGGTCGTTTTCAATGTACGTCTTGGCCAGGGTGTTGGTGACGGTGGCCGCAAGCGCTGGGTTGGGCGAGGTGAACCGAACAATGACCAACTGGCTGAGCCGAACCGGCTCAATAGAGAGGTTGCTGGTGAAGGCGCCTAGTACCGATTCGGCCAATGCTTGTTCGGTCCATTCTTTGGGCGGCTCTTCGGTGGCAAAGCCGACTTTTTTGATCAGCGCGGAGAGGCCTTTTTTGGGTACGCGGGGGTCAAAATCCGGGTTGTCGAAGAGCTTGAGCTTGATGATGGTCTTGAGCGCCACTTCACGCGACTTGATGATTTCCACCTGGGTCTGAAAATACTCGCGCGAGGCACCGACACCACCGTAGACGTCTTCAATGGTGACCACTTTTTGCTTGTTGGTCTCGATCAGCAGCGTGGTCTTGGCTTCATAGATGGGTGTGCTGACAAAGGCCACGACGGCGGCCACCAGTGTGACTGCCAGGGCAAAGCCCAGGATGGCCCACTTGTGCTTGCGCAGGGTGCGCCAGTATTCAACAAAGTCGAGTCGGGCTTCCAGATCGGCGGGGTCGTGCAGGAAGAGCGGTTTTGCTTGGGCGCTTGCGGGGGAGTTTTGTTCAGACATGGGAGCGAGTGCAATCCGGTTCAGAAGAAGGATTCTTCGATAAAGATGGTGTCACCGGGGTTGACCGCGGTATTGATGTCCGCCTTTTTGGGGCCAGCCTTGGGGTCGTTCTCACGAATGATGGAGATCTTGGAGAACGATGCGCGCTCTTTGAAGCCCCCTGCCAGCGAGCTGGCTTTGAGGACTGTCAGGCCGGGCTGAAAGGGGTAGCCACCGGGTTTTTCCACCATGCCGTTGATATAGAACGGACGGTATTCTTCAATGGTGACCGAGACACGCGGGTTGACCAGATAGCGGCCGCTGAGACCGGCGGTGATGGATGTCTCAATAGCACCAATGGTCAGGCCCAGGGCCTTAACCTCGCCAAGAACCGGGTAGGGAATGGTGCCTGCGTCGGTGAGGCGCACTTTTTCACGGCTGAGGTCATCCTCACCAAAGACGCGGATGGTGATGACATCACCAGCCGCCAGCTTGTAGGTGGACAGCAAGCTGGTGGTGTCGGCCACGATTTTGGGCTGCGCTTGTGCATGGGCGGGCAGTGTGAACATCACCCCGAACACCAGGGTGCAAGCGGCAAGTACCAACAAAAAAAAGCCACGAAGGCCATTGGCGCCAAGCGTGCGCAAGATGTTTTGGGTCATAGGATCTCCAGAAGCGACCCGGCATGTGTGTTGCATGCCGGGTGGGGTACTACCAACAAACGATCAGAGTGATGCGTTGAGCGTAAACATGGTGATGTTTCGCTTGTATACCGCGTTGGGGTCGGTGGATGTGTTGTCTGTTGTCGCAAAGTCCACGCCAATTTTCAACCAACGCAACACGGAGTAATCAAGTGTCAGGGCGTAGTTGGTGGCGGTGTCGGTACGGCCGGTTCCAGCAAAATCGGTGGTCAATGCGCCCACCGAAATACGGGAGGTCACTGAACGGGTCCAGTGGTGGTTCCAGATGATGTCGTTGCTGGTTAGGACTTGATAGTTGCCAACGCCCGAGGAGTCCCCGGTTGTCTTGGCGGTTTGGAAGTCAACTGCACTGTAGGACAAAGGCAACCAGCGTACCGTTGCCTCCCAGCTTCCGCCGCCGTAGGCTTCGGTTGTTCCTTCAGAAAAGTCTTTGGTCATGCGACCGACTTTAATGATGCCGGTGGTGGCCGCACTGGCCTCCCAAGTCAAACCGGCGTAGTAGCGGCGCTCAGTATTGCTGCTTGCCGCGGACAAGGCGGAGGCGTACTTGGCTTGTGCGTTGCGCACTTCAGCCAGCGCAAGGGTGCGGGTACCCAAACGGTAGAAAACGCGACCAGCAACGGAGGTCAGGGTCAGGTCAAGGCGGTCCGTACCGGTGTTGTCGTAGGCTTTGATTTGATTGCCCACATCGATCTCAACCCGACCAGAGGCTTCTGGGGCGCCGTAAATCATGCGCCCGTTGAGGTTGGTGGAGTGCCACTGATCAACCGTGGTGCGCACATTGGACGAACGTGGATCTGTGCCATTGACTTGGCCTATAGACCAGCCCGCACGGGCCCGACTGGTGAAGTAGTTGTCGCCAGCGATGCCGACTTCAGATTTGTTGTAGTTGTCGTCCACGCTGCTGGTGTAGCGCGTGGAGTTGGCCGAGACCAATGCGGTGTAGCGGTCACCCTTGTTTTTAATCTCGGCCACAAGCTGTGGCGCGACGTTGTAAAAACTGGAGCCCACAATTGCCGTGCCCGATGCACCCACATTGCTGTTGTAGCCAAAGCCGGCGAACGCCGTGGGGTACAAGTACAAACCGCTATCGGTCTTGAATGGGGCGGCGTTGGCATCGACCGGTGTGGTGAGAATGACCTCGGTCACCTTGGTTGCACCTGAAATGCTGCTACCGGAGATCTCGTACGGTGCCGCCGTGGTTTGCTGTGCATTCGCACCGGGGGCTTTGAGCGTACTGCCCTTTAACGAGTAACCGCCGTCGCCCTGCTGCTCGGTCGGTTGTACGGGGGTTGTGGATTGGGCCACGGCAGAAGCCACGAAGCCGAGCGGAAACACCGCAGCGACACATACGGTGATGTATTTATTGAACACTGACACTCCCTGATTTAAAAACCGAACGTCGAGCCTTTAGCCGGACGCATGTAAGGAAATTTCTTCTCTTATTGTGGGCACCATTCTAGAGCACGGATTCCCGATGCGACGCGACTTGGCTCAAATAGCAGGTAGTAACCCTAATTTGTCTCGGATTGCCGACATGGCGAAGAATGGTCGAAACATGGAATCGAGTAGCGCCTAGAATGGCCTGCGTATTACACCTTCGCCGATTAGAGCGTGGGGTAAACGATTGTTTAGCTATATCTAGGTGAGGCCTTGAGATGAAGCAGTTTTCTACCATGGGTGCGGTGCGCCCGTGCGTCCACGTTTGCTTGGCGGTTTCCGTAATTTGGTGTGCCAAGCCATGAGTTCATTTTCCATCCGAAAATCCGCCTCCGTCATTGGGGCGATGGTGCAAAGTCTGGACTTCTTAGCGGTATGTGCCGGTGGCTGGCTGTCCTATCAACTACGGTTTTCAACACTGCCCGAGTTGGCTGAATTGCACTCAGCAGAACGTTTGCTAATTTTGGGCCTTGCGGCATTTTCCTCCCTGTTTTTTGGCAAGGTGTACCGCATGTGGCCTGGTGGATCGCTGGCAGCCATGGTCGGGAGAGTGACATTGGGTTGGGTCACAACATGGGTCATGCTGATTGTGTTGCTGGCCATGACCAAAAGTGCAGAGTCGTTCTCCAGAGTTTGGCTTGTGACCTGGTTGATGGTGTCCACCATGACGTTGTGGATGGGACGCATCACGGCATTTTTTGTAATGGCCGAAATGCGTCGCGGTGGCTACCAACACAAGAGCGTAGTGCTGTATGGCGACACCAAAATGCTGAGCACCGTACGCAACCGCATTGAGCAAGCTACCTGGAGCGGTTACGACATTGTGAGTACCGTGCTGCACGGGGATGGCACGGACATTGAGGCACTGGATGCATCCCTTAAACCGGATGAAATCTGGATCAGTTTGAGCATGGCAGACCAAGCGCAGTTGGACGATGTGATGTATGCGTTGCGCCACTCAGTGGCTAACATCCGCTTGCTTCCGGATCTGATGATGTACCAAATACTTAATCACGGAATGAGCATTACCGTTGGCATCCCGATGATCGATATCTCGGTGTCACCGATGTTTGGTAGTCGCCGTGTCGTCAAATCGTTGCTGGACTACACAGTCGCAAGCTTGGCACTGCTGATGCTGAGCCCCGTTCTCCTCATGATTGCTGCCGCAATCAAACTCACATCCAAAGGGCCTGTGCTGTTTCAGCAAAAGCGCCACGGTTGGAACGACGAAGAAATTTGGGTTTATAAATTTCGCTCAATGGCGATGCACAAAGAGTCCGATGGTGCGGTGACGCAGGCGCTGCGAGATGATCCCCGAGTCACTCCGGTTGGCCGGTTTTTGCGCAAGTCCAGCCTGGACGAGTTGCCACAGTTTTTCAATGTCTTACAAGGGCGCATGTCCGTCGTGGGGCCCCGACCACATGCTTTAAAGCACAACAGCGATTACGTAAAGCTGATACCCAAATACGCCTTGCGCCACAAGGTAAAGCCCGGCATCACCGGGTGGGCACAAATTTGCGGCTACCGTGGTGAGACCGATACGCTGGACAAGATGGAAGGCCGAGTCAAACACGATATTTACTATCTGGAACACTGGTCTCTCTGGATGGACCTGAAAATCATTGCAATGACCCCGTTGGCAACGGTTCAAAACAAGAACGTCTATTGATGCACGCTCACGAATCTTCGGGGAAGCAGACGATAAATTCATCGACAGCGAAGCCATTGCAGCGGGCACCCGAAATATTCAATGTTCGCCAAGCCTACATACTGATTTTCATTGTCTGTACGCTATTAATGGGAATCGCCCAACTGCTTCCACAGGGCTCCTCGTTTCATAGTTTTGGGGCTTTGTCGATTTTTATGGGTTGCATCGCGAGCCTTTCCTTGGTCGCGTTTTTCTACCTGGTGCGTTCGTATGAGAGACACCTTAAAGAGCTGCGCGCCACGAAGATTGCGTTAATGCAAAGCGAATCGATGTTTCGCTCACTCGCCGAAGTGGTTCCCGTCGGGATTTTCAAGACCGATGAGGATGGAAACTGCGTTTTTCTCAACCCCCGCTATTTGGATATCTCAAGTCAAACTCTGCCGCAATCTATTGGCTTGGGGTGGCGCAAGCCAATACACGTGGATGACTTGGCGAAGGTGACCACAGGATGGCGAATCCTTATGGAACATGGCACCCCATTTTCCGCCGAGTACAGGATTGAAAAACCAGATGGAAGTCTGACGTGGGTGTACGCGCAAGCCCAGCGCCAGACAGGCGCACACGGCGAGCTCAGTGGATATGTGTGCTCAACAACGGACATCACTCCCAATAAGGCCGCGGAAAAGGAAATTCAACAACTGGCCTTTTATGACTCCCTGACTGGTCTGCCAAACCGTAGATTGCTGATGGACCGCCTCAAACAGGTTATGACTGCGGCATCCAGAACCGCACACGGCGGCGCACTGCTGTTTTTGGATCTTGATAACTTCAAAATACTCAACGACACCGCGGGGCATGACAAGGGAGACCTACTGCTAAAACAAGTCGCCCAACGCATGAAGGGATGCGTTCGCGAAGGCGATACCGTGGCACGACTGGGGGGTGACGAATTTGTTGCTGTGCTTGAAAATTTAAGTACTAACGCGCGGGAGGCCGCACGGCAGGCCGAATCAGTGGGCGAAAAAGTCTTGCTGAACTTGAGTCAGCCCTATCTATTGAATGGTCTGGAGCACCACAGCACTCCCAGCATTGGCATCACGATGTTCGACCGTAAACATGACAGCATCGACGAATTAATGAAGCGCGCAGATATGGCCATGTACCAAGCCAAGGCCGCTGGTCGCAACACCCTGCGCTTTTTTGACCCGGAAATGCAAGCCGCAATTGCAGCACGCAATACGTTGGAAGCGGACATGCGCTGCGGCCTGCTAGAACAGCAATTTATTCTCAACTACCAACCGCAGGTAGACGCAATGGGCGTTGTCACTGGCGCCGAGGCGTTTGTTCGCTGGAAACATCCCAAGCTCGGACTGGTGTCGCCTTCGGCCTTTATCCCATTGGCGGAGGAGACGGGACTGATACTGCCTTTGGGTGCCTGGGTTCTGGAGACTGCGTGCCGACAATTGGCCCAATGGAGCAAAGCCCCAAAAACACGCGACCTTACCTTGGCGGTCAAAGTTAGCGCCCAGCAATTTAGGCAACAGGACATTGTTGCGCAAGTACTGAACGTCCTAAATGACACGGGAGTCCGTGCCGCAAAGCTCAAACTAGAACTGAATGAAAGCTTATTGATCGCGGATATTGAAGACATCATCGCTAAAACGACGGCATTGAGTGAACAAGGTGTTGGAATTTCCCTCGCCGACCTGGGCACGGGCTACTCCTCGCTCTCCCATCTCAAAAGGCTTTCCCTGGACCAACTGCGCATTGATCAATCCTTTGTTCGCGGACTGCTCACCAACTCCAACGACGCGGCAGTGACAAAAAGTATTTTTGCGCTAGCCCAGAGCCTGGATCTCCGAGTCAGCGCGGAAGGCGTCGAAACCCAAGAACAGCGTGATGCACTGGCTGCCCACGGTTGCCATGTATACCAAGGCTACTTCTTCAGTCAACCGTTACAAGTGCGTGAGTTTGAACAACTACTCAGTGACTGACCAACAAAACGCGGCCAAAAAAAAAGACTTAGCGACACCGCTAAGTCTTTTTTATAACCAATAAATTGGTGGGCGATGCAAGTTTCGAACTTGCGACCCCTGCAGTGTGAATGCAGTGCTCTACCCCTGAGCTAATCGCCCTGAATTTGATTCA
>CAJASG010000532.1 GCA_903944555.1 uncultured beta proteobacterium | reverse complement strand
GCCCCGCAGGCAGCAAATACCATGCAAACCCGCTCAAGCTCGGGCACCCGCCCAGCATGCCGACCCGGCCTGTGTGATCATGTCGCACTGCCTACAACTGCCACGCACTCCTCGCATGAAACACCACACCACTTTCCCGCTGGCCTTGTGCCTTGTTCTGGCTAACTTGGGCGCAGGGGTTGGCGCGTGGGCGCAGGGATCTGCACCACAGACACCGGCCAAAGCCTGTCCAGCCATCTTGCAGCACCAGTTTTCACGCTTGCAGGATGACGCGCCCCAAAACCTGTGCCAATACACCGGCAAAGCCGTCCTGGTGGTCAACACGGCAAGCTACTGCGGGTTTACCAGCCAGTACCAAGGATTGGAGGCGCTGTATGCCAAATACGAGAAGAGTGGCCTTGTCGTGCTGGGCTTTCCGTCCAACGACTTTGGCAAGCAGGAGCCGGGCAACTCCAAAGAGATTGCGGATTTTTGCTTCAACACCTATGGCATCAAGTTCCCCATGCTGTCCAAGTCGGTGGTCTCCGGCCCCGGGAAAAATTCGCTGTATGTCGCACTGGAAAAAGCCACCGGCAAACCTGCCAAGTGGAATTTTCATAAATACCTGATCGACCGCAGTGGCAAAGTCGTGGCCAGCTTCCCAAGCAGTGTGGAGCCGGAAGATCCAAAGCTGGTGGCGGCGGTGACGCACGCGCTGCAATAGGCGTGCACCCGTCTAACTAAAGCAAGGCCGCGTCCCACGCATAGACCCGTTGGCACTGCTCGCCAAGTCCTTCGATAGAGACACGAACTTCGTCACCCGCTTTGAGAAACTGGGGCAGCGGCTTCAATCCCATACCAACCCCGGGAGGCGTACCCGTGGAAATGATGTCGCCCGGCTCCAGGGTCATGAAACGGCTGACATAGCTCACCAACTCAGCCACCCCAAACACCATGGTTTCGGTGCTGCCGTTTTGCAGCAGCACACCGTTTACCGCCAGCTGCAACGTGAGTTTTCGCGGATCAGGCACCTCATCGGCGGTCACCAGCCAGGGGCCAATAGGACCAAAGGTGTCGCAGCCTTTGCCCTTGTCCCATGTGCCACCGCGCTCCAGCTGGTATTCCCGCTCAGACACATCATTCACCACGCAGTAGCCTGCAACGTGTTCAAGCGCCTGCGCCTGGCTCACATAGCGGGCGCGCGTGCCAATCACCACACCCAGCTCGACCTCCCAGTCCGTCTTGACAGAGCCCTGCGGCATCACCAGTGGATCATTGGGGCCGGTGATCGCGGAGATGGCCTTGGTAAATAGGATGGGTTCCGTTGGGATCGGCATTCCAGCCTCTCGGGCATGGTCTGCGTAGTTGAGCCCGATGCAGATGAATTTTCCGCAACCCACCCAAGGCGTCCCGATGCGTGAAACGTCCGCCACCACGGGCAGGTCCGCAACGTTTATCTTCCTCAGACTGGCCAAACCCTCTTGGGACAGAACAGAGGCATCAATGTCCCGGACGATGTTCGCAAGCGAACGCACAACGCCCTGCGAATCCAACAGAGCCGGGCATTCCTGCCCTTTGGCCCCCACACGCAATAGTTTCATTTGTAACCGACCGTTTTATAAGATGAAGCCGCCAAGAATACGCCCAAACGGTTCACGCCACTGACCAACGCCTTAACTGAAGCGGTCACGATGTTGGTGTCCATGCCCACCCCAAAACGCTCAGTACCGCCCAGCCCCGGGGTCAACTCCAGAAAGGCGCAGGCCTGCGCATCGCCGCCGTCGGTGCTGGCTTTGGTGGAGCGCTCTTCGAAACTGCGCACCTGCACCTTGACCCCGATGCCTTGCAAGGCGTGCACCGCAGCGTCTATGGGGCCATTGCCCTCCCCGCTGAGCAGCATGGGCTGGCCGTTAACCTCCACGCCCAGGCGAATGCCCTGGATGTGGTGTTTGCCTTGTACGCCCGCATGGTCAAACAAGTGGTGCTCCACATAGCGGATATCGGCGCTGGCGGGGCTCAGGTACGTGGCATCGAACAGGTTCCAGATGTCCTGCGCGGTCATCTCGCCGCCGTGGGTGTCGGTGTAGGTTTGCACCTCGCCCGAGAACTCCACTTGCAAACGCCGTGGCATGACCACGCCGAATTCGGCTTCCATCAAATACGCCACACCGCCCTTGCCGCTTTGGCTGTTGACCCGAATCACCGAGTCGTAGCTACGGCCTACATCGGCCGGGTCGATGGGCAGGTAGGGCACATTCCACAGGCCATCGGGCTTTTGCACCGCAAAGCCTTTTTTGATGGCGTCCTGGTGTGAACCACTGAAGGCGGTGAACACCAAATCACCCACATAGGGGTGGCGCGGGTGGATGGGCAACTGATTGCAGTGCTCCACCGTGCGGGCCACGGCGTTGATGTCCGAAAAATCCAGCCCCGGCGCAACGCCCTGGGTGTAGAGGTTGAGCGCCAGCGTGACCACGTCCACATTGCCCGTGCGCTCACCATTGCCAAACAGGCAGCCTTCCACCCGGTCGGCACCCGCCATCATGCCCAGCTCGGCTGCCGCCACCGCCGTGCCCCGGTCGTTGTGCGGGTGCAGGCTCAACACAATGCTGTCGCGCCGGGCCAGGTTGCGGTGCATCCATTCGATCTGGTCGGCGTATACATTGGGCGTCGCTACTTCTACCGTGGCGGGCAAATTCAGGATCACCTTGTTGCTTGGGGTAGCGCCCCACTCCGCCGTCACCGCGTCGCACACGTCCCGCGCGAACTCCAGTTCGGTGCTGGTAAACACCTCGGGGCTGTACTGCAAGATCCATTCGGTTTGGGGCTGCTCGGAGGCAATCTGTTTGATCAGGCGCACCGATGCCACCGCCATGTCCAGCACTTCGGCCTGGCTCATGCCAAACACGACATCACGAAAGACCGGCGCGGTGGCGTTGTACACATGCACGATGGCGCGGCGTGCGCCCTGGAGCGACTCCATGGTGCGGCGGATGAGATGCTCGCGCGACTGGGTGAGCACCTCGATGGTGACGTCGTCGGGAATATGCCCGCCTTCAATCAGGTTGCGCACAAAGTCAAAGTCGGTCTGCGAGGCGCTGGGGAAGGCGACCTCTATCTCTTTGAAGCCGACTGCGCACAGGGTGCGGAACATGCGCATCTTGCGCTCGCCATTCATGGGCTCAAACAGCGACTGGTTGCCGTCACGCAAATCGGTGCTCATCCAGATCGGGGGGGCGCTCAGGGTGCGGTTGGGCCACTGGCGGTCGGGCAAATTGACCGGGGGGAAGGCTCGGTACTTGGTCGCGGGGTTGGTCAACATGGCTAGGGCTCCTGAATGGCGGGATGGGGGATTGGGGGATAACGAGAATTCAACTCACTCCATAGTAAAGAATGTCGCGAAGAATCGGATTGCGTTTTTCACAAAAAATGAGTGAAAGTTGGCATTAAATTGCCAATAAACTTATAAATTCGATTTTCTTAACAAGAAAATTCAACTTTAAAGCAATGTTCTCAACCCGAAATCCATGTAAAGCGTGAAAAATGGGCAGCAAAACCCCCGCAAAGGACAGCCTTTGGCCAGCAACGGGCACGGGTTAGTGAAATAATCGGGGCTTGATGAACAAGGAATACAGCAATGAGCGATACCCAGCAACGCATAGCCGAACTCGTTAAAAGCAACGACGTAGTTCTTTTCATGAAAGGGAATGCCAGCTTCCCGCAGTGCGGCTTTTCCGGTCGTGCTATTCAATTGTTGAAGGCCTGCGGCGTGGACGCCAAAGCCATCAAAACCGTGAATGTGCTGGAAGATGACGCCATCCGCGCCGGCATCAAGGAATTCAGCAACTGGCCCACGATCCCGCAGCTCTACATCCACGGTGAGTTCATTGGCGGATCGGACATCATGATGGAAATGTACGAAAACGGCGAGCTGCAAAGCACGCTGGCGCCCAAGGCGTAAATCAAGACGCCCAAAAATGCCACCTTCGGGTGGCTTTTTTATGGGTGTATAACCAAGACCCCCAATCACCCCGATTGAAGCAAGGCGCATTTATGCGCCACAACACCAAGGAACATCAGACATGGGCGCGCAGTGGAAAGCAAAAGGCAAGGATTTAGCGGCAAATGCCAAGGGCCGCGTATTTGGAAAATTGTCCATGGACATCATGATCGCTGCGCGCAGCGGGGCCGACCCCGCCTCCAACGCGCGCCTGCGGCTGGTTGTGGAGCAGGCCCGCAAAGTCTCCATGCCCAAGGAGACTTTGGACCGCGCCATCAAGAAAG
>CAJASG010000531.1 GCA_903944555.1 uncultured beta proteobacterium | reverse complement strand
GGACATACCAGCGCGGTACATCTTCTTGTTGATTTTCTGTGTGAAATTCTCATCAGGCATGTTCGGGAAAATCCGGCCGCCGCCGCGCCACAATGGCGAAGAAGTCATACCAGCACGGGCGCGGCCCGTTCCCTTTTGCTTGAAAGGCTTTTTGGTCGAGTGATGGACTTGTTCGCGGTCTTTCTGAGCACGAGTGCCCTGACGCGCGTTTGCCTGGAATGCAACTACAACCTGGTGAACCAGATCTTCGTTGTACGCACGGCCAAATACAGTCTCCGCAACTTCGTATTTTGAAGTCGCCTGACCTTGATCATTTAGGAGTTCGAGCTGCATCAGTTCGCTCCCTTGGCAGTTTCGGTCTTGGCTTTGACAGCCGGACGCACGGTTACAAAGCCGCCCGCGGATCCTGGCACAGCGCCCCGAATCAACAACAATTGGCGAGCTTCATCAATGCGGAAGATGTCCAAATTCTGGGTGGTAACAGTGTCGTCACCCAAATGGCCCGTCATGCGCTTTCCTGGGAAAACGCGACCGGGATCTTGCGCCATACCAATAGAGCCAGGAACATTGTGCGAACGGCTATTGCCGTGGGACGCACGCTGCGAGCTCATGTGGTGACGCTTGATGGTTCCAGCAAAACCCTTACCGATAGAAGTGCCCTGCACATCCACCTTTTGACCAACAGCAAACACAGCCGAAACAGGCACTGTAGCGCCCGCTTGGTACTGAGCAGCCGCGTCAGCGGTTACGCGGAATTCCTGAATGATTTCGCCAGCCTCGACACCTGCTTTTGCAAGGTGTCCAGCGACAGGCTTGGTCACGCGCGAAGCTTTGCGCGAACCGAACGTTACCTGCAAGGCAACGTAGCCATCATTCTCTTGGGTTTTCACCTGGGTCACGCGGTTGTTAGACACATCTACCACCGTAACAGGAACAGCGTCCCCGTCGTCGGTGAATAGGCGCATCATGCCTACCTTGCGGCCCAGCAACCCTAAACGATTGCTAAGACTCATTATTTTCTCCGTAACTCTCACCGTTACAACTTCAATTGGCTGCAACGTTTTTGCGTGAGAGTCTGTTAGTAAAACTTCACCGAAATTGCCAAGGCAAATCCAGCGAAGCCTGCGAGTATAGCGCGGGCTTGCGTCTAACGCAAGCCCGCCGCTTTACTCAATTGGGTGCAGTACTGGATTTTGTTCTTCCAGCACCACACACCAAAGACTATTGCAGCTTGATTTCGACGTCCACGCCAGCTGGCAGGTCGAGCTTCATCAATGCATCCACAGTTTTATCCGTAGGATCCACGATGTCCATCAGACGCTGGTGCGTGCGAATTTCAAACTGATCACGACTTGCCTTGTTCACGTGGGGTGAACGCAAGATGTCGAAACGCTTCATGCGTGTTGGCAAAGGAACTGGTCCTTTAACAATAGCGCCGGTGCGTTTTGCGGTTTCCACAATTTCGGCGGCCGATTGGTCGATGAGTTTGTAGTCGAATGCTTTCAGACGAATGCGAATCTTTTGCTTAGTTGCCATGGTAATTCCTTGATTTAATGCGAATTACGCGATGACTTTAGCAACCACACCCGCACCGACGGTACGACCGCCTTCGCGAATGGCGAAGCGCAGGCCTTCCTCCATGGCGATCGGGTTGATCAGCTTGACCGTGATCGACACGTTGTCACCCGGCATGACCATATCCTTGCCTTCTGGAAACTCGAGCGCTCCGGTCACGTCCGTTGTACGGAAGTAGAACTGGGGACGGTAGTTGTTGAAGAACGGAGTGTGGCGACCACCTTCGTCTTTGGACAAGACATAGATCTCGCCCGTGAAGTGGGTGTGTGGCTTGATCGAACCGGG
>CAJASG010000530.1 GCA_903944555.1 uncultured beta proteobacterium | reverse complement strand
GACTTTCTGGACTTTGAAGAGCCCTACCGCCTCAAACCATGAAAACCTACCTGGTCGGCGGTGCAGTACGGGATGCCCTGATGGGCTTGCCCGTGCAAGACCGCGACTGGGTGGTGGTGGGTGCCAGCCCGCAACAGCTGCTGGATCAGGGCTTTATCCCGGTGGGGCGGGACTTCCCGGTGTTTTTGCACCCCAAAACCAAAGAGGAATACGCCCTGGCCCGCACCGAGCGCAAGACGGCGCCCGGTTACCACGGATTTGCGGTGCACGCGGCCCCGGAGGTGACGCTGGAGGAAGACCTGGCGCGGCGCGACCTTACTATTAATTCAATAGCTGCTTGCGCACATTCCACGGGGGTTGCAGGCACTTTTGACCTTGAAAATGCCATAGACCCCTTTGGCGGCAAACAAGACATCGCCGACAAAGTGCTGCGCCACGTCACCCCGGCGTTTCGCGAAGACCCGGTGCGCATTTTGCGGCTGGCCCGCTTTGCCGCGCGCTTTACCGATTTCACCGTGGCGCCGGAAACCCAGGCCCTGATGGTCGAGATGGTGGAACACGGCGAGGTGGACCACCTGGTGGCCGAGCGCGTCTGGCAGGAGCTGGCCAAGGGGCTGATGGAGGCACAGCCGTCACGCATGTTTGCCGTGCTGCGCGACTGCGGCGCCCTGGCACGCCTGCTGCCCGAGCTGGACCGCCTGTGGGGCGTACCCCAAAGCCCGGAGCACCACCCGGAGGTGGACACCGGCGTGCATGTGATGCTGGTGATCGACATGGCGGCGCGCCTGAACACCAGCTTGGCGGTGCGCTTTGCCTGTCTGACCCACGACTTGGGCAAAGGCACCACGCCGGTGGACATGCTGCCCCGCCACATCGCCCACGAGGAGCGCAGCGTGCGGCTGCTCAAAGACCTGTGCCAACGCCTGCGGGTGCCGGTGGAGTGTGCCGAGCTGGCGCAGGTGGTGGCACGGGAACACGGCAACATCCACCGCTCGGGCACGCTCAACGCCGCGGCGCTGGTGCGCCTGCTGGAGCGCTGCGACGCGATCCGCAAGCCGGCCCGTTTTGCCGACATTTTGCAGGCCTGCGAGTGCGACGCGCGCGGGCGCCTGGGGTTCCAGAATGCACCTTACCCGCAGGCCGAACGACTAACCCGGGCCTTGCACCATGCGCTGTCAGTTGCTACACATTTAATAGCTGCTCACGCACAATCCACGGGGGCTACAGGCCCAAAAATAGGTGAATTTATCCAGGCTGCCCGAATTAAGGCGGTGGCATCGGGTTTATAGGGTGGCGCGCCCGGAGTGCAGCTTGGTATGCTCGCGACATGTCCCATTTATTGATAGTTGAAGACGACGATTTACTGCGCGACGGCCTGTGCGCACAACTCACCCATGCCGGCCACAGTGTCAGCAGCGCCAGCGATGGCGCGCAGGCCCAGACCATGCTGGAGTCCACCCGCTTTGACGGCGTGGTTCTCGACCTCGGACTGCCCGTGGTGGACGGCGTCAGTGTGCTGCGCTGGATTCGCCAACGGCTGACCGCCTTGCCCGTGCTGGTGCTCACCGCGCGCGACGGCGTGGAGGACCGGGTGCAGGGCCTGAACGCCGGGGCCGACGACTACCTCACCAAACCCTTCAATATGGCCGAGCTGCTGGCCCGCCTGCAAGCCATGTTGCGCCGCTCGCGGCTGCCCGCCTTTGGTGGATCAATGGAGGTGGAAGGCGCCTCTGCCCAGCGCCTGCGCGTCGACCCCACCTTGCCGCTGGCCTGGCTGGACGATGAAGCACTGGACCTGACGCAGCGCGAGTGGGCTTTGCTTTCCCTGTTGGTCAACAACCAAGGGCAAGTCGTGGGGCGCGAAGATGTGTTGGCGGTTTGGCAAACGCAGCCCACGGACGGCACCGCCAGTGGCTCCAATGCGCTGGAGGTCTATGTGCACCGCCTGCGTCGCAAGCTGCAGGATTCCGGGCTGACCATACGCAACGTGCGCGGCCTGGGCTACATGCTAGAGGTGGAATTGGCGTGAAGGTGGCCACCAGCTTCTCGCTGCGTCGGCAACTGCGGGTGTGGCTGCTGGTGCCCCAACTGGTGCTGTGGTTGATGGGCGGCGTGCTGGCGTTTAGGGTGGCGCTGACCTATGCCGAAAAAGCCATCGACCAATCACTGACCCAGTCGGTGCGCTCGCTAGCACGCCAGGTCAAGCCACTGGGCTCCGGTCTGCTGGTGGACTTTCCGCGTGCGGCGCAAGACATCCTGGAGCAAGACCCCAAGGACCGGGTGTCCTACATGGTGTCCTCCCCACCAGGCAGCTTTCTTTTGGGCAACGGCAAACTGCCCCCTCCTCCCGCGCAGCTGGTGATTGGCGACAACGAGCCACTGCTCTACGATCTGGTCATGGACGGCAAGCCGATGCGGGTGGCCTCGATTGAGTTGGGGTTTGGCGACGGCCTGACGCCCCAGCGCTTACGGGTGCAAGTGGCCAAAAGCCTGGCAGTGCAACAAGGCATTGCCCGCGAGCTGGTGCGTGACGTACTGTTTCCGCTGTTGCTGCTGGGCGCCGTGCTCAGTTTCTTGGTCTACGCCGGCATCCGCCGGGGGTTGGCTCCGTTGCAGCGGTTGGAAGCCCAACTGGCCCACCGCACCGCCGCGTCCCTCTCCCCGATTGAGTTGACCGAGGCACCGCGGGAAGTCCACTCCCTTGCCAACGCACTGAACCAGCTGCTCACCACGCTGCGACGTAGTCTGAGCCAGGAAAAGCGCTTTTTGAACGATGCTGCGCACCAGCTGCGCACCCCCTTGGCGGGACTGATCAGCCAGACCGAAATGGCCCTACAGGAAACCGAGCCCCAAGCGGTCAAACAACGACTGGAAAAAGTCCATACCGGTGCCCTGCGCAGCGCACACCTGGTGCACCAGTTACTGTCGCTCGCCCGCACCGAGGCCGAGATCGCCCTGCACCCCGTGGATGCAGCCTCTCTGGCCCGGGAAGTGGCGCGGGAATGGACGCCGCGCGCAGTGGCCGCTGGTATTGATCTGGGCTATGAAGGAGAAGACACGCTGACGGTGCCCGGCGACAAGCTGCTGCTGCGCGAGGCCCTGAGCAACCTGATCGACAACGCCCTGCGCTACGCCGGACGCGGTGCCGCCGTGACGCTGCGCACGCGCGCCCAGGATGGCCATTGCCTGCTGGAGGTCGAGGACAACGGGCCCGGCTTGAGCGCCCCCGATCTGGAGCGGGTTTTTGAGCGTTTTTGGCGCGCCAGCGAGTTGCCCGGTGGCTGTGGATTGGGGCTGGCCATTGTGGCCGAAATCGCCCAGCGCCACGGCGGTAACGCGACCGCCACGGCAGTCCCCGGACAAGGCCTCAGGGTCCGGCTCAGCCTTCCGCTGGCCCGTTGACCATGGGATACTGCACACCGTGAAAGACACATTCATACCCCCCTCTGCGGGTGAAAATCCCTGGAAGCTGGCGCTGGAAGGCTCCGGCGTGGGCGTGTGGGACTGGGACCTGAGCACGGGCGCACAGTCCCACTCCGTGGGCTGGGAGGAGATGCTGGGTTACAGCGCGGGAGAGATCGACCAAAAATACCAGGCGTTTGCCTCACGGGTGCACCCGGACGACCTTGAACTGGTCTTGGCGGCAGCAAAGTCCTATCTGGAAGGCCAGTCATCCGAATACGCTGCCGATTTTCGGATGCGCTGCAAAGATGGCTCCTGGAAGTGGATT
>CAJASG010000529.1 GCA_903944555.1 uncultured beta proteobacterium | reverse complement strand
TGCCAAATCGGTTCTTTGCGCATTTTGGGTTTTGAGCCATGCAGAAAACCCCATGACCGCATGGATCACGGGCACGCGGTTTCCGCCGCATTGCTCGCATGCCGATACCGCCACGCTCTGCCAGTGCGCCACTTTTTTCTCGGCCCGTTCGCCGCTGAGGCGCAGCACGCTGCGCTCGGTCATCAGGGGTTGGATGCTGGCCACGCCCAGTTCGGTGGCTTTTTCCACCAACCAGTCCATGCGGTCATTGGCGGGCATGCCCACCAGCAAATGCACGGCGCGAGCGGCTTCCCGCTCGACCGCGTGGTGCGCGCCCACTTTCACCTGGACATCGCTGCGTCCCATGTGGGTGATGGTGGCATCAAACTCGCCACCATGGCTGGCGTCACCGGTCCACCCCGGCCCGCCATTGAACAGGGTGATGCCGTCGCCGGGCTGCAGGCGAAGCACCTGCACATGGCGCGCTGCACCCGCGGGCAAGTCCAACACAGCATCGGTGGCGAGGGGGGCTGGGCAGTAGAAGCGGGGCATGGAGGGAATCGGGTGTTGTGATGCTATAAAAATAGGAGCTGCTTGCGCAGGTTCTATAAGCCTTAGAGGGCTATTTGACACCTAAATTCTGCCAAAAGAGAAGCCGCTGGGCACTTGCAGGCCTTCGACGGCCTCAATCAGGCGCAACAGGGGTTTGAGCTCGCGGTAGCGCGCGCAGGTGGCGAGCATGTAGCCAATGAAGCGCGGGGTGTCGGCCAGGTACTGCGGTTTGCCATCCCGCAGGGTCAGACGGGCAAAAATACCGGCCACTTTCAGGTGGCGCTGCAGGCCCATCCACTCCACGCCTCGGTAAAATTCACCAAAATCGTCGCCCACGGGCAGGCCTGCTTTGCGGGCTTTGTCCCAGTAGCGGATGGTCACATCCAGGCAAAAATCTTCATCCCAGCTCAAAAATGCGTCACGCATCAGGCTGGCAATGTCGTAGGTAATGGGGCCGTACACGGCGTCCTGGAAGTCCAATACCCCCAGTTTCTCGCCATGGACATTCGCCACGCCGCCAGCCCCCACCATCAGGTTGCGGGGCATGAAGTCACGGTGCACATAGACGCTGGGCCACGCCAGGTTGTGTTCAATGATGCAAGCAAAGGCGTCGTCCAGCGTTTTGCGCTGTGCCGCGTCCAGGGTGATTTGGCGGTGTTCGCCGATATACCACTGGGGAAACAGCTCCAGCTCACGTTGGAGCAGCGCGTGGTCGTAGGGGGGAAGAATCCCGGGTTTCGAGCTCAGCTGCCATTGCACCAAGGTGTCCACGGCCTCTAGGTACAAGTTCAGCGGGGGGGGCGCTTGGGTGTCAATGACTTGCATCATGGTTTGCGCCCCCAAATCCGTCAGCAGCATGAAGCCATGGGTTTCTTCCCAGTCCAGCACCTTGGGGGCCTTGAGCTGGGCGTGCTCCATGAGCTGCGCAACATGGACGAACGGCTTGCAGTCTTCCTTGGCGGGTGGCGCGTCCATGATGATCAGGCTGCCCGTCGGGCTGCCCACTCGCAAATAGCGTCGAAAACTGGCATCGGCAGAGGCTATACGCAACGAGGCGCGGTCCAACTGGTGCACGGCCTGTACCTGCGCAAACCAGGTTTCAAAGAGGGATTCGCGTTGCGGATCGGCCCATGCGGGGGGTGAATGGGCGGCGTTGGGGAGGGAAGACGTTGGGCTCATGGATAATCCATTCTACAAAGCCCCATTCGACCCTGTCATTGTCCCGCCCTGAATCCATGCGTTTTTTGATGCGCGACCTGACTATCAGTTCGCCCCACCCCCTGAGAAAGCTCGCCATGCTCGCTTGTCTGGCCTGCGCCAGCGTCGCGGTGCGGGCGCAAGCCGAAGAGACCTCACCCGACTCAGTGCCGCAGGCCTTGTCCCTGCGACCCAGTGGATTACTGGAGGAGAAGATCGCACCCGCCCAGCGTGACGAGGCGCCGGTGTTTTTGCTGGGGAACCGGATTTCTGGTCGTCCCGATTTGGAGACCGTGATCGAGGGCGACGCCGTATTTCGCAAGGCGGGCACTACGATTTCCGCAGATCGTCTGGAATATGACCAGCCAACCGACCGGGCCCGTGCAACCGGCAATGTGCGCATCAACCGCGGTGGCAATATTTACGAAGGTCCGTTGCTGGACCTTAAAGTAGAGGCGTTTGAGGGTTACTTCCAAGAACCCCGCTACCAGTTTTTGCAGAATGATGCCCATGGGCAGGCCGATCGTGCCGATTTTCTGGATGAGACCCACACCGTTGTTCGCAATGCCACCTACACCACCTGTCGCCGCCAGCCGGGCCCCGACTGGATGCCGGACTGGATATTGCGGGCCACCACCATCACGTTGGACAATGACGAGGACATTGGCCTTGCGCAAGGGGCGGTGCTGAGTTTCAAAGGGGTGCCGCTGTTGCCCGTGCCCGCCATCAGCTTTCCGCTCAGCGACAAACGCCGATCGGGGGTATTGCCACCCACCATCGGCTCGAACAGCGTCAATGGCTCGGAGGTCGTGGTCCCCTACTATTGGAATATTGCCCCGAACCGGGATGCCACCATTACGCCAACTTTGATGACGCTGCGCGGCGTGGACATGGGCGGGGAGTTTCGCTACCTGGAGCCGACCTACTCCGGGACCGTGCGGGCCAACTACATGGCCGCAGACAAACTGCGCGAGAGCGACCGTTGGGGCTTGGCCTATCTGCACAGCGGTAGCGTGGCGACCGGCTTGCCCAATGGGAGCAACTTGGGGGTGGCCGTCAATATCAATCGGGTGAGCGACGACAACTATTGGCGCGATTTCACCAACAGCAGTGCCACGTTGACGCAGCGCCTGTTGCCCAGCAGCGTGGGGGCTTCGTGGGGCCAAGGCGCGTTTTCCAGCAGTGTGCAAGTGCTGAAGTGGCAAACCCTGCAGGATGTGACCGCCCCCATCGTGCCGCCGTATGACCGGGTCCCCCAGCTTACGGCGCGTTATGCGCAAACGAACGCGCGGGGTTTTGATTGGTCTGTGGACGGGGATTTCACCCAGTTTGACGCCGACCGGACCAAAACATTGCAACCCAATAGCCAGCGGGGCTTTACCCTGTTGCAACTCAGCCGGCCCTGGATTGCCCCTGCGGGCTTCTTTACACCCAAGTTGCAACTGCACGCCGCGGCCTACCAGTTTGACGCACCCTTGGTCAATTCGGACCGGTCGGCGAGTAGCACCGTTCCCACCTTCAGTCTGGACAGTGGTTTGGTGTTTGAGCGTGACACGGCACTTTTGGGACGCGGCTTTGTGCAAACACTGGAGCCCCGTGCGTTTTACGTGTACACGCCCTACCGAAACCAGAGTGCGCTGCCCAACTACGACACGGCAGCCAATGACTTCAACTTTGCCAGCATCTACACCGAGAACACCTTTGTGGGGCATGACAAGATTTCGGACAACAACCTGCTGACAGTTGGCTTGACCTCCCGTTTGCTCGATCCCGAGTCGGGTGCGCAGGTGGCCAGGTTCGGTTTGGCCCAGCGTCTGCGTTTTGAAGCCCAGCAGGTGACGTTGACCCCGGCAACCGCACCGCAGGCCGCGGGCGTTAGTGATGTGCTGATGGGCGCATCGGTCAATGTCAATGACCACTGGGCGCTGGACTCCACCGTGCAGTACAACGCCAAGACAGAACAGTCAGAGCGCTCGACCGTCGGGGCACGCTACAACCCGGGCAGCTACCGTGTGGTCAATGCAGCCTATCGGTTTCAACGCAATTTGAGCGAGCAGGTGGAGGTGAGCTGGCAGTGGCCTCTGAATGACCTTTGGGGCGACCGGGGGCGTGACCTGGGTGCAGGCCGAGGCCAGGGTGAGGGGCGCTACTACGGTGTGGGGCGCATGAACTACAGCATGAATGAGCGGCGACTGGTCGACACCATTTTGGGGGTCGAGTACGATGCGGGTTGCTGGCTGGGGCGCGTGGTGGTGCAGCGGATACAAACCAGCGCCTCCACCGCCACACAGAGCGTGATGTTCCAGTTGGAATTTGTCGGATTTACCAAGCTGGGCATCAGTCCCCAGCGGACCTTGACGTCCAACATCTCGCGCTACCAAAATTTGCGTGAAACGGGCACAGCCCACAGCCGTTTCAGCAACTACGATTGAAAACCATGAACTTTGTAACCCGGGCCCTTGCCCTTGCCTGCTTTTGTAGTGTGTTGCTGCCGTTGGCGCATGCGCAGCCCGCGCAACAAGCCGACTTTATTGTGGCGGTGGTGAATTCCGAACCCATCACCAACAGTGAGGTACGTGCCGAGGTGCAACGTGTTTCGACCAAGCTGGCCCAGCAGCGCCAGACGGTACCCCCCGCAGACGTCTTGCGGCGTGAAGTGCTGGAGCGACTCATCAATGACCGGGCGCAATTGCAAGTGGCCCGTGAGACCGGCATACGGGTAGACGACGCATTCGTTGACCAGGCCGAGCAGTCGGTGGCCCGACAAAACCAGGTCGATGTGAATGAGTTGCGCCGGCGTTTGGCCCTGGATGGTGTGTCGGTGGCCGCCTTTCGGGCGCAACTGCGTGACCAGCAAATGTTGTCGCGCCTGCATGAGCGTGAGGTGGAGGCCCGCATTCGTATCACGGAGCAGGACATTGACCGGTATTTGCATCAGAAGGTTCGCAATACGTTCAAGCAGCCTATTCATTGCCTGCATCGCCCAATGGTTTGCGCTTAGGCGCCTCTGGCACATATTTGAACTATAAGAACGTCAGTAATTACGCCTCATCCCTTAACAGCGGTGTT
>CAJASG010000528.1 GCA_903944555.1 uncultured beta proteobacterium | reverse complement strand
TTGGTACGACGGTGACAAGATTCGCCAATCCCGTAACCGTGTAGATCGTCTTGGTTATTTCAAGGAAGTGTCCCTCGAAACACAGGAAGTTGCCGGCTCGCAGGATCAAGTGGACCTATTGGTGACAGTGGTTGAAAAACCAACGGGTAGCGTCAGCTTGGGGGCTGGGTTTTCGACTGCAGATGGTTTGGGTTTTTCGTTCGGATTTAAGCAGGAAAATGCGTTTGGATCTGGTAATTCCCTGGGTGTAGAGGTCAACACTAGCAAAGCGAACAGGGCTGTCGTATTCAGTACGACCAATCCGTACTTCACGGACGACGGGGTCTCTCGCACCATCGATTTGTACACGCGCAGCTCCAAGCCTTACGTCGATTTGGATAGCTACTCTATTGACACAACCGGTGCGAGCATGCGTTTCGGCATTCCATTTACGGAATCCGACACGATTTTTGTAGGTGGCGGTATTGACCGGACCACCATCTCTCCCGGCACTTTGTTGCCAACGGTGTACCAGGACTTTGCCAATGAATATGGCTACACCACCAATGCGGTGCCCTTGACCTTGGGCTGGGCACGAGATACCCGTGACAGTGCCCTGACCCCCAGTAGCGGCAAGCTCATGCGTGCGAATGGTGAGCTCAGTATCGGTGGTGAATTGCGGTATGCCCGCGGCACGGTGCAGTACCAGCAGTTTTTCCCTCTCTCAAAGAAGGTCACCGCAGCTTTCAACAGCGAGTTTTCTTCCGGTGCTGGTACATCCAATTTGTCGTACCCCATTTTCAAGAACTACTATTCTGGTGGCTTGGGTTCTGTCCGAGGCTTTGAGCAAAGTAGTCTGACCACCTTAAAGCAGCGACTCGATGGATCCATTGCGACAGGGGGAACCAAGAAAATTACGTTCAATGCAGAGCTTTTGTCTCCATTGCCCGGAGGGGGAAATGACCGCACCCTGCGTATGTACGGATTTGTTGATGCTGGTGGTATCTATGGAGCCGACGAATCTGTTCAGCTGGGCGATATGCGCAGCTCCTACGGGGTGGGAATTAGTTGGATTTCGCCGGTCGGTCCATTGCGTTTGGCCTTTGCCAGACCGATTCGGCAGTTCGAAAACGATAAACTCCAAGTTATGCAATTTCAAATCGGGACAACTTTTTAATGACAAAATTTAACAATCTCTATTTGGCTGGCTTGATGCTGGTGATGGCCTCCGCTGGCGTGACGGCTCAGGAATCAAGAATTGGCTATATCAATACGCAGCGCGTGATTGCGGAGTCCGCACCGGCCAAGGCCGCGGGAGGCAAGCTGGAGCAAGAATTTTCCAAGCGTCAAAAAGAGCTGAACGATCTGCAGGGATCTTTGAAGTCTATGAGTGAGAAATTTGAGCGGGATGCGCCCACGCTCACCGAGAGCCAGCGTGGAGCCCGCCAGAAAGAGTTTGCGGAGCAGAACCGTGATTTCCAGCGGCGCCAGCGTGAGCTTCAAGAGGATCTCAATAGCCGACGCAATGAGGAGTTGCTGCAAGTGCTGGAAAAGGCAAAACGTGCAGTCAAACAAGTCGCAGAAACTGAGAAGTACGACCTTATTTTGGCCAATGAAGGGTCCGAGATCGTTGCCTACAGCAACAACAAACTGGACATTACCGACAAGGTTATCAAGATCCTTAACGCCGGTTCCAAGTAAGTCTTGAGCTGCGACGTTTCCGCGATGGCGCTTGATCTGGCTGCAATCGTGGCGGCCTTGGGAGGTGAGTTACACGGTGATGCCACGCTGCTTATATCCGGCCTGGCGTCGTTGGAGGAGGCAAGCGCGAACCAGCTGAGCTTTCTCAGCAATCCCAAGTACCAGCAACAGCTGGCTGCGTCACGGGCAGGTTGCGTCATCGTCGGCCCCTTGATGAAGGCTGCAGCAATCTCCCGCGGTGCGTGCATCGTGACCGATCAGCCCTATTTGTATTTTGCCAAGCTCACCCAGCTGTGGAAGCGTGGGCGAGATCAACACACCGCGGTGCTGGTCCACCCCAGTGCGGTTATTGATGGTTCAGCGGTCGTTCATCCCTCGGCGTCGATTGGCCCGTTGTGTGTCGTGGAGCGGGGTGCGCGCATTGGTGCGGACACCGTGTTGAAATCCAGAGTGACCGTGGGTGAAGACTGTGTCATCGGCGAGCGTTGTATCTTGCATTCGGGTGTGGTTTTGGGCGCGGACGGTTTTGGCTTTGCCCCCAACGCGGGCGCTTGGGAAAAGATTGAGCAATTGGGTGCGGTGTGTATTGGCAACGATGTGGAAATCGGCGCCAACACCTGCATCGACCGGGGCGCCTTGCAAGACACGGTCATTGAAGACGGTGTCAAGCTCGACAACCTGATCCAGATTGGCCACAACGTGCGTGTCGGCAAACATACCGCCATGGCGGGCTGTGTGGGCGTCGCCGGTAGCGCCGTGATTGGCTCCCACTGCACGATTGGCGGTGGTGCCATTGTGCTGGGGCATCTCGAAGTGGCTGACAACGTCAAT
>CAJASG010000527.1 GCA_903944555.1 uncultured beta proteobacterium | reverse complement strand
TGCATGCGTCGCTGACCAACAAGGTGTTTTACGCCAATCCGAATGCCGCGTCACTGAAGTTTGTGAAGAAGGACGTGGCTGAGAATAAGTCCATTTTCCTGGACTCGGCAGCGATCAAAACCATGGTGGCGCCAGATGCCTTGCCGCAGGACATTCGCAAAGTGCAGACCCGCACCTTCACCAACTTCAAAACCGCCCGGTAATTCCATTACCCAATCATCCGGGCAAAAAAAAAGCCACTCCGAAAAGTGGCTTTATAAAAGTTCCCGAAGGAACGTCGTTGGAACCTGTTGAAGCAAGCCTATTGGTTGGCTTGTCTTCGATCCTTGTGAACTGTGACAGCAGCTGGGTGTAACTTTAGTGCTTCTCATGGTTTTTTGGTATCCCCCATTCGGGTGAGTTTCTGGGTTTTTTTGCGAAAAACCAAAGAAATTTCGGTGTTTTTTCAGGTTTCCAGCGGTAAACGGATCTCAAAACAGGCGCCGCCGCCCTCGCGGTTGCTGCAAGTCACGCATCCGCCGTGGCGCAAGGTGATGGATTTCACCAGTGCCAACCCCAACCCCACACCGCCATCCCGCTCGGACGCGCCTGGCAGTCGGTAAAACGGCTCAAAGATGCGACCCTGCAGTGCTTCGGGTACGCCCGGGCCACGGTCGCAGACCTGGATCATCGCCTGCGATCCTTCCGATTTCACAAGCACGGTGACATCGCCAGCTCCGTAGCGCCGGGCGTTCTCCAGTAAGTTGCGTACTGCGCGGCGCAGCAGTTTTGCGATGCCAGGCACCAATGGAGCCGCACCTTCAACTTCCAGGCCCGCCTGGATCCGGGCACACTCTTCCGCGGCCAGGCCCACCAGATCGACGCTTTCCACCGTACCCATGTCGGCCTCGCGTGCGTCCAATCGGCTGGCCAGCAGGATTTCTTCAATCAACTGGTCCAGCTCAGTGATGTTGCGGGAGATCTCATTCTTGGCTGCCGGACTGGGCGAGTTGCCCATCAACTCCAACCCCATGCGGATGCGGGTGAGGGGCGAGCGCAACTCGTGTGAGGCATTGGCCAGCAGCGATTTTTGGGATGCCAGCAAGGTTTCATGGGACTTCACCAGCGCTTCAATCTGCTGCGCTGCGTGGTTAAAGCGGGATGCCAAAAACCCCACCTCATCGTCGCCCTGCATGGGAACGCGCACGCTCAAGTCGCCATCCCCCCAGCGCTCCACGCCGTTTTGCAGGGTTTCCAGTCGGCGGGTGAGGCGTCGCACGATCGGGTACGTTCCCAGTGCCACGGCCACGGCCACCAGACCCAGCGTCCAGAAGAATCCGAACGGAGCCTTCCAGGCCGACTGGGGTGGGCGGGGCAGGTGCATGTGCATGGTCTGCCCATCTTGCATGCGCACCAGGAACTCGGGGCCTTCCCCAAAGCGCCCGCGTGGCTCGGGCTCGGCGTCGCTGGCGTCCGGGTTTTCGGGGGGCGCCTCTTTTTCGGGCTGCATGCCGGGTGCGGCCCTGCGTTGTTGACCCAAATGCCAGTCGGGGGTGCCCGGCGGGTGCCGCAAGCGGGCCCGCCCGCTGCCGATGACCTCACCCTGTGCGTTTCGCACCACGACTTCGCGCAAGGGTGGCTCGGACGCCATGCGCCAAGCCCAGCCGACCAGAAGGGTGAGCACCGCCACGGCCAGCACCACGGCCAGCCAGATACGGACATACAGCTTGTGCAAAAACACCGCGTGACCCGGGCTCAGTCCTGCTGGCGGGCGAAGACGTAGCCAACCCCCGCACCGTCAGGATGCGTTTGGGGTCTTTGGCATCGACCTCAATGGCGGCCCGTATACGGCCCATGTGCACGTCAATCGATCGGTCAAAGGCATCCAGTTCCCGCCCGCGCACCGCTTCCATGATCTGGTCGCGGCTCAACACGCGCCCGGCACGTTCGGCCAGGGCGACCAGCAAGTCAAATTGGTAGGAGGTGATGTCGCACAGTGCGCCGGCCACCGTGACCGAGCGTGCGTCGCGGTCAATTTCCAGCGATCCAAAGCGAAGGGCCTTGTTGTTGGGGCTGGTCTGCTCGACCCGACGGCGCAAAATCGCACGGATACGCGCCAGCAGTTCCCTGGGCTCGAAGGGCTTGGGCAGGTAGTCGTCCGCACCCATCTCCAGGCCAATGATGCGGTCCATGGCGTCGCCTTTGGCGGTGAGCATCAGCACCGGTACTTGTGCGGCGGCGGTGGGCAAGGCACGAATGCGCCGACACACCTCCAGGCCATCGATGTCGGGCAACATCAGGTCCAAAATCACCAAGTCCGGCGCGATGCCTGATGGCGGGCTGCTCAGGTGGTCCAGCCCGCCCAGGCCATCGCCCGCGCGGCTGACGGCAAACCCGTTTTGCTGCAGATACTCCGCCACCATGGCGGCTAGGCGGGCGTCGTCTTCAATCATCAATAGGTGCTGGCTCATGGGTGCAGTCTATCCCGACCGGCCGCACAGCGTATGCCCCGCGATTGAAGCGTTGGTAAAGTTAGGTAAACAATGTTGCTATGAAAATAGTAGCTGCTTGCGCATATTTCACGGGGCCTGAAGCCATATTTGACACTGAAATTTGGGGTGCCACAAGGCTAAATGCCGTTGCCCGGTGGCCATAAGGTTGGTGACAGGGACTTGCTCTACAGTAGAGTGGCTAAATACCACACCAAAAGCAAAAGAGGACAACCATGGCAAAGTCGAAAATCATCTACACACTCACGGACGAGGCGCCATTGCTGGCGACTTGTTCATTTCTGCCCGTCGTGCGCACCTTCGCTGCACCGGCCGGTATCGATATTGAAAAAAGCGACATTTCCGTGGCGGCGCGGATCCTGGCCGAGTTTGCCGACGCACTCAGCGACGAGCAAAAAGTGCCGAACACGCTGGCCGAGCTGGGTCGCCTGACGCTGCTGCCGGACACCAACATCATCAAGCTGCCTAACATCAGTGCGTCGGTGCCGCAATTGACTGCGGCCATCAAAGAGTTGCAAGCCCGTGGCTTCAAGATTCCCGATTTCCCTGAAAACCCCAAGACAGACGAAGAAAAGTCGATCAAAACCCGCTATTCCAAGTGCCTGGGCAGCTCGGTCAACCCGGTGCTGCGCGAAGGCAACTCCGACCGCCGTGCGCCGCTGGCCGTCAAGCGCTATGCCCGCAAAAACCCGCATTCTATGGGCAAGTGGAGCATGGCTTCGCGCACCCACGTCGCGCACATGACCAAGGGCGACTTCTACCACAACGAGTTGTCGATGACGCTGGACAAGGCGCGTGACGTTCGCATGGAACTGGTCGGCAAGAGTGGCAAGACCACCGTGCTCAAAGCCGTGACCAAGCTGCTGGAAGGTGAAATCATCGACAGCATGTTCATGAGCAAGAAGGCGCTGTGCGAGTTTTACGAAGACCAGTTGGAAGATTGCCGCCAAACCGGCGTGATGTTCTCGCTGCACGTCAAGGCCACCATGATGAAGGTCTCGCACCCCATCGTCTTCGGCCATTGCGTGCGAATTTTCTACAAAGATGCGTTCACCAAGCACGCCAAGCTGTTTCGGGAACTGGGTGTCAACGTCAACAACGGCATGTCCAATCTGTACGACAAGATTGCCAACCTGCCCACCTCCCTGCGCGAAGAGGTCGAGCGCGACCTGCACGCCTGCCACGAGCACCGCCCCGAGCTGGCCATGGTCGATTCGGCCAAGGGTATCTCTAATTTCCACTCTCCCAGCGACGTGATCGTGGATGCTTCCATGCCGGCCATGATTCGCATTGGCGGCAAGATGTGGGGCGCCGATGGCCGTCCGAAGGACACCAAGGCCGTCATGCCCGAGAGCACGTTTGCCCGTATCTACCAGGAGATGATCAACTTCTGCAAGACCAACGGCAACTTCGACCC
>CAJASG010000526.1 GCA_903944555.1 uncultured beta proteobacterium | reverse complement strand
AGCACCAGCCAGCGCGGCGCTGTGGTTTCGTTCACACTTTTGCGCAGCAGCTTGACCGCAAGCCAACTCAGGGACGCAAAAACCACCACGGCCCCGGCAAACCCGCCCACCGCAATCAGACCAAGTTTGAGGTCACTGCTGGCGGCCAGCAGCAGCGCGGCAAACCCCGCCACCCCCAAACCCAACACACCCAGCGAGGCGGGACGCAGGTTGCCCACATCACGGCGAATCACCCGCAGCGGCGGCACTTGGGCCAGCTGCAACACCGGCGGCAAACCAAACGCCATCAACAGCGTGAGCCCCATGCCCAGCCCCAATAGCACCGGCCACACCGTGGCGGCAGGCAAGGCCGAGTCCACCAGCCCCGCCAACAACAACACAAACAGGTAGTGCACGCCATAGCCCAGCAATACGCCCAGCCCACTGGCAAACAGGCCGACCAGCGCGAACTCGAAGGTGTAGCTGGCGGCAATGGTGCGCTGGCTCAGGCCCAGAACGCGCAACATGGCGCAGTCGTCCAGATGGCTGGCCGCAAAGGAGCGTGCTGCCAACGCCACCGCCACGGCACTGAGCAAGGCGGCCAGCAAGGCCACCAGGCTCAAAAACTTCTCGGCCCGGTCCAGCGTCTGGCTCATCTCGGGGCGGCCGCTTTGCAACGACTCCACCCGCACACCCCGGACACCTTTCTCGCCACCCGCTTTGACTTGCGCATCGGCCCAGTCCACAAAGACGCGAACCGGCGCATCTGCGCCGGCAACGGCCATGCGGTAGGTCAAGCGGCTAGCGGGCTGGATGAGCCCAGTAGCTGCCACATCGTCGCGGTGAATCATCACCCGGGGAGCGAAGTTCATGAACCCCGCGCCGCGGTCAGGCTCCACCACGATAACGGTGGCAATGCGCAGCTGCGCGTTGCCCAGCAGCAAGGTGTCGCCCATCTTCAAACCCAGCGCATCCAATAAGGGGGCGTCCACCCACGCCTGGCCGGGTGCGGGAATGTCGCGCGTAGTGGCCTCCGGCGCTTCTGGTGCGGTGGCCACACGCAGCGAACCACGCAAGGGGTAGCCAGGCTCCACCACCTTCAACGCCACCAGCTTGGCGCCGCCGCCTTGGGCATCCACCGCGCGGGCCATGGTCGGAAAGCCCAAGGTGTGCACCACGTCGAGCCCCAAGGCACGGGCCTTGGCCACAAACGCCTCGGGCGTTGGGTTGTCGCTGGAAATGACGGCATCACCACCGAGCAACTGGCGCGCATCGCGTTGCAAGCCGCCTTTGAGCCGGTCGGCAAAAAAGCCCACCGCAGTCAGCGCTGCCACCGCCAGAACAACAGCCACCATCACCAGACGCAAATCGCCAGAGCGCAGGTCACGCCACAGAGTGCGCCAGCCAAGGCGCCAGAAGGAAAGATTCATACCGCTACCTTAGCGCATATGGGGAAGGGCACACGGAGTCGCGGGCTTATGCCGATTTGGCCATGGCGGGGCATGCCAAACGTGGCCGCTATCATCAGCCACCATGAGCCTATTCACCTCGCTGCATTACCTTGTTGCCCTGCACCAGCACAAGCACTTCGGGCGCGCAGCCGAGGCCTGCCACATCACGCAGCCGGCTTTGTCCAACGCGATCCGCGCATTAGAGGAAGAGTTTGGCACCGCCATCGTCAAGCGGGGCCGCACCTTCCAAAGTTTCACCCCCGAGGGCGAACGCATCTTTGCCACCGCACAGCGGGTACTGCACGAACAGGAGTTGCTGCAGCAAGATCTCAAAAGCAAAGTTGATCAACCGGTGGGGGCATTGGCGCTGGGCGCCGTGCCCTCCGTGATGCCGATTGCCGCGCGGTTTGCCGGGTGGCTGCACAAGCGCCACCCCGGCATTTCGCTGGTTTTACGCTCTATGAGTTCGCCGGATATTGAAGCGGGCCTGGAAGACCTCTCGGTGGATCTGGCACTGGGTTACACCAACAGGAGCAAGCCCAAGCTTGCCAAGATCTCGACGATTGATCAATACACCGAACGCTATTTTTTGCTGCGTCGCGCCGCCACACCCGCCAAAAATGGCTTGCGCGTCATTAAGCACCCCATGTCTTGGGATGCCGCCGCACGATTGCCACTGTGTCTCTTGACACCCGAGATGCACAACCGCTCCATCGTGGACGCCGCCTTCGCCCAGGCTGGCGTGACGGTCAAGCCCATGATCGAGACGAACTCCGTTCTGACCCTGGGCTTGAGTGTGCTGGTGGGTGACGTCAGCAGCATTCTGCCGGGCGCGCTGGTGGCGGTGCTGCGTGGCTATGCCGAACTGGAGGCAGTGCCGTTGATCAGCCCGGAAGTCCTGACGCCGATTGGATTCATGTTTTCCTTTACCGACCGTCCCTCACATACGCTTCGAGCCGCACTCAACATGGCGGATGATCCGCTATGGAAGATGCATGTCGCGGCACACACGGGATTGATGAACCCCGCACCGGCAAACACCCGCACCCCTGAATGAACGCCAATTTTTGCGTGGGGTATGGAATACCCTTACGAAACATTCAATGTTTGTATCGGGCCATGTCCAGAATAAATTGGACCTGATGTTGATACTTCCCTGACACTGCCGCCAGTTCACTTCAAGTGGGCATCAATAAAAGGAGACAGCATGTCAGCAGTATTGGATGGAGCGTCCGCACTCCCGAAAGGTCGTTTGGGGGTGCTCGACAAAGAGCACATCGTTGCAGGTCCCGGCTTCAACCGCTGGTTGGTGCCACCCGCAGCCCTTGCGATCCAGTTGTGCATTGGTATGGCCTACGGTTTTTCCGTATTCTGGCTGCCCCTGTCCAAGGCGCTGGGCATCAAGGACGCCATCAAGTGCGGCCCGGAAATTGGATTTTTCCAGGAACTTTTCACCACCAGCTGTGACTGGAAAATTTCCACCCTGGGTTGGATGTACACGCTGTTCTTCGTGTTGCTGGGCTCGTCTGCCTCCGTCTGGGGCGGCTGGCTGGAGCGGGTCGGTCCGCGCAAGGTCGGCGTGGTGTCGGCCCTGTGCTGGAGCGGCGGCATGCTGATCTCGGCGCTGGGGGTTTACCTGCACCAGTTCTGGCTGATGGTGCTGGGCTCCGGAGTCATTGGGGGCATTGGGCTCGGCTTGGGCTACATCTCACCGGTATCCACCCTGATCAAATGGTTCCCGGACCGGCGCGGTATGGCCGCCGGTATGGCCATCATGGGCTTTGGTGGTGGCGCCATGATCGGCTCGCCTCTCGCTGCCGACCTGATGAAATACTTTGCCACCGCCACCGATGTCGGCGTGATGCAAACCTTTGTGGTGATGGCCCTGGTTTACTTTGTGTTCATGATGGCGGGTGCCTTCGGTTACCGCATTCCTGAGACCGGCTGGAAGCCTGCTGGCTGGACGCCCAAACCGGCACAGGTCAACAACGCCATGATCACCCAGCACCATGTGCATGTGAGCAAGGTCTGGGGCATTCCCCAGTTCTGGTTGATCTGGACGGTCTTGTGCATGAACGTCAGCGCAGGCATTGGCGTCATCGGCATGGCGTCGCCCATGTTGCAAGAAGTTTTTGGCGGCTCCCTGATTGGTGTGCCCTTGAAATTTGGTGAGCTGGGCAAGGTGCAGCTTGCCGCCATTGCCGGTGTCGCCGCAGGCTTTACCGCGCTACTGAGCCTGTTCAACATTGGCGGGCGCTTCTTCTGGGCCACCATCTCCGACAAACTGGGGCGCAAGCTGACCTATGCGGTGTTCTTCATCCTCGGTGGCCTGCTGTACTTCAGCGTTCCTGGCAGCGCTGCAGCGGGTTCCAAGGTGATGTTTGTCGCCGCGTTTTGTGTGATTTTGAGCATGTACGGCGGCGGCTTTGCCACCGTACCCGCTTACCTCGCTGACATCTTCGGCACCCAGATGGTCGGCGCCATTCACGGCCGCCTGCTCACCGCCTGGGCCACGGCCGGCATCGTCGGTCCGGTGGTGGTGAACTACATGCGGGAGTACCAGCTCGGCTTGGGTCTGCCACGTGAACAGGTCTACAACCAGACCATGTACATCCTGGTCGGCATGCTGGTGGTGGGCTTGATATGTAACCTGCTGGTGCGACCGCTCAACCCCAAGTGGTTCATGACACCCGACGAGCTGGCAATTGAAAAGCGCCTGGCCCATGAAAAGGTCAAAGCGTCGGAAGTGCATGGCGATGGCACACACGCACACGACAAGCCCAGCAACCCCGCATTTTTGGTGCTGGCATGGGCCGCTGTGGGGATTCCATTGGCATGGGGCGTGTACCGCACCTCGCTGACGGTGGCCAAGTTCTTCTAAAAAAAATCGATACGGACAAAAACCATGTTGACTGAAAACGTGCAGCAGACCATCCACAACCTGGTGGAAGCCAAGAAGCACATGCCGGGGGCATTGCTTCCCATCCTGCATGACATCCAGGATGCGGTGGGCTACATCCCGGCCGACGGCGTGGGCGTCATTGCCCAAGGGCTGAATCTGTCGCGGGCCGAGGTACATGGGGTCATCACGTTCTATCACCACTTCCGGTCCGAGCCAGCGGGCCACAACGTGGTGCAAATATGCCGTGCCGAGGCGTGCCAGTCGATGGGCGCTGAACGCCTGTGGGCCCATGCCTGCAGCCAACTCGCGACGAACGAGAACCACACCACACACGATGGCGCATTCACCCTGCTACCGGTTTACTGCCTGGGCCTGTGTTCCTGCGCCCCGGCGATGGCGCTGAATGACAAGGTGCATGCCCGTGTGAATGTGGAAAAATTCGACCGACTGGTGGATGCAGCAAGGAGCGCCGCATGAGCATCAAGATTTTTGTGCCGCGTGACTCAGCTGCGCTGGCACTAGGAGCGGATGAAGTGGCTGCCGCCATCACGGCGGAGGCTGCGCAACGTGGGTTGACGATCGAGCTGGTGCGCAATGGCTCGCGCGGCATGTTCTGGCTGGAGCCGCTGGTGGAGGTGGTAACCGAGGCCGGTCGCATGGCGTATGGCCCGGTTGCACCAGAAGATGTGTCAGACCTGTTTGATGCGCAATTTCACACGGGTGCGGCGCACCGGCTGAATCTGGGTCTGACGGAAGAGCTTTCCTATTTGCGCAACCAAGAGCGCCTGACCTTTGCCCGCATGGGCATCACCGACCCCGTGTCGCTGGCTGATTTTGAAGCCCATGGCGGCTATGCCGGTCTGCGCCATGCGTTGACCTTGACAGCGCCCGAGGTAGTGCAGCAGGT
>CAJASG010000525.1 GCA_903944555.1 uncultured beta proteobacterium | reverse complement strand
GTTTGTTCGGATATGGTCATGGGTGGGCTGCGGAGAAGTAGCGCGCCTTCTTTGCAAGGTCGGCGCTGGATTCAGCGTAGTGGGCAGCGATGGCCTGAAATTCATCCTGAATGGCCAAAAAAGCGTCGACGATGTCGGGGTCGAAGTGCAGGGCCCTGCCGTTCTGAATGAGTGCGGTGGCCTGTGCGTGTGGCATGCCCGCTTTGTAGATGCGCTGGCTGATGAGGGCGTCATAGACATCGGCCAGGGCCATCAGGCGTGCCGAGATCGGAATGGCGTCGCCCGCCAGCCCTTCGGGGTAGCCGCTGCCGTCATATTTTTCGTGGTGCGACAGTGCAATTTCCTTGGCCATGCTGAGAAATTCGACGTTGGTGCCCAGCGAGCGCTCGGCGTAGGCGATGGCGTCGCGCCCCAGCGCGCTGTGCTGCTTCATGATTTCGAATTCTTCCGGCTCGAAACGCCCAGGCTTGAGAAGAATGCGGTCCGGGATGCCGACTTTGCCGATGTCATGCAGCGGTGTCGACTTGTACAGCATGGTGATGTTGTGCGGGGTAAGGTAGCTGGAAAACCGCGGATGGTCTTGCAGTTGTTCGGCCAGCGCCTTGACGTAGAACTGGGTGCGCCGAATGTGGTTACCGGTATCGCTGTCGCGGGTCTCCGCCAAAGACGTCATGGCCAGAATGGTGACGTCCTGAATGGCCACCACTTCGCGCGTGCGCTTGCCGACTTCGGACTCCAGGTAGTCGTTCTTGTCGCGCAGAAAATCGACCGAGGCCTTCATTGCTATGTGTGTTTTGACCCGTGCCAGCACGAGCGGAGGGCTGATGGGTTTGGTGATGTAGTCCACCGCGCCGAGCTCCAGGCCCTTTTTCTCATCCTCCATTTCAATCTTGGCGGTGAGGAAAATCACGGGGACGTGCTTCATCTTCGGGTCGGCCTTGAGACGCTGGCAGACCTCGTAGCCGTCCATACCCGGCATCATGATGTCGAGCAGGATCAGGTCCGGTGGATTGCCGGTGGCCGCGAGCTTGAGCCCACGCTCCCCGCTGTTGGCGATGCGCACGTGGTAGTGGTCCTTGAGCAGGAGGTTAATCAGCGACAGGTTGTCCGGCGTATCGTCCACCACCAAAACGGTGGGTTTGTCGGAGAAGTTCATGGCATCCATAAATCAGATTCCTTGCGTGGAAGTTGCGACCGCGTCTTTGAGCTGGGTCAGCGCTTCTTCAAAATCGAAAGCGCGGATGGCCGCGTCGATGAGGTGAATGTGCGTTGGGAAGGCTGCGCCCAATAACGCGGCGTTGGCGTCGAGCAGGTCGACCGCCGCCACGTCGCCGTAGGCGAGCAAGGCGTCGAGTTCTTGTGTGATGATCCGTGTGCATGCCGTATCGGTGGCTATATTTTTAGGCGTTTCTTCGCCCCTGGTGATGCACGCTTGCTCCTCAGGAACGGTTGACGTTGCGTCCAGTGTGTCCAGCCCTGCGAACACCGGGGTGAATTCACGCAACACTTCGGCCAGTCGTGCGTCGATCTGTGCTGCAGGTGCGCCATCGCAGCAGGCCTGCTCCAGCTCGCCCGCTACATTTTGCAGCCCCGTGGCGCCAACAGTTCCAGCCGAGCCTTTGAGGGTGTGCGCAATGCGCTCGGGCGCGGTTGGATCGGACCCCGTGCGGGCGCCGCAAAAGTCGCACTCAAAGTCGCGGTTGCTGTCGCGAAACCGGATCAGCAGCGCGTGGTAGAAACGCGCGTCGCCCAGCATCCGGGCCAGTCCGGCCTGAAGGTCAATGCCGGGCAAATGGGATGGCAGTCCGGTTGGGTCAACCTGCGCATCAGTCGTCGGTGCGGGCGACGCCACGGCGGTGGGCTTGGCGTCGCTGGGGGTGGACGGTGTGATCCATTTTGCAATGGTGATAAACATCTCGCTGACGTTCAGCGGCTTGGCGATGTGGTCCAGCATGCCGGCCTGGAGGACTTTTTCCCGGTCTCCGGCCATGGCGTTGGCGGTCATGGCGATGATGGGCAG
>CAJASG010000524.1 GCA_903944555.1 uncultured beta proteobacterium | reverse complement strand
TGCATGGAAATAGTCCCGTAGGGGAGTTGGCCGAAATTTCGGGGTATTGCAAAAATTCAGGGGAGAGGGGGGCCAGCCAAGACCTGCGACTTGGGCCTCGGTGTTCTTAACCGTAGAAAACGGATCCAGCCCTTGGGAAGACCGGTGAACGCAGTAATTATGACAGGAAAAAACGACCGTGCTGCAGTGTCACGGTCGCCGGGTTCAAATCAAGCCAGTTGTTGGTCGATGAACGCGATCAATTGGGCCTTGCTGAGTGCGCCCACTTTGGTGGCCGCCAGCTGGCCATCTTTGAACAACATCAGGGTCGGGATGCCGCGAATGCCGAACTTGGCGGGGATCTCACGGTTCTCGTCCACGTTCATTTTTGCGATCTGCAGCTTGCCTTCGTAGCTGGTGGAAATGTCGTCCAGAATGGGCGCGATCATTTTGCAGGGACCGCACCATTCGGCCCAGTAATCTACCAAGATGGGTTGTGCAGATTGCAGCACATCGGCTTCAAAAGAGGCATCGGTTACGTGTTTGATGAGATCGCTGGCCATGTTCGTTCCTTTGGGAGTTTGCTATTACGGCTAAAGTTGCGGCATTGTGACAGAAACCAAGTACCCCACCGCACCCGCGTCCACTATGGACGGCATAGGAAAAATTGATGCCATGTTGGGGCTGCCCGCTCCAGAGTTGCTACGGGGACACCCGGCCATGGGCCTGTGGCTGCATCCACAAACGGGCTTGCTGGTCCACCTACGCGCCGAGATGGACCAGCGCGGCGCCCACCCGGCCCATACCGTGGTGGTGTTGCCCTATGCCCAGCTTCTACCTCTGGCGGCCCGTTTGTGGACACAGTGTTTTCCGGATGGGTTTGCGCCCCGGTTTGAAACCACCATGAACTGGAGTGCGGCTTTGGGCGGAGTGCGCCACGGTGCTCTGGACATCACCTTTGACATGGCGCTGGACACGCTCACGGCGCAGGCCATGCTGGCCCGGGCCGGGCTGGGAGCGCAACAAGACGCATTGGGTGGGCTGTTGGTGCAAGCCGCCCAGCAGCTGGGGCCGTTGGCAGCGGCCCATTCCCCCGCAGACCGTGCGGCGTGGGCGCAGGCCGCGCGCAACCATGCCGTGCTGGGCATGGACGGTCCCGCCCTGGCGTGGGAGGCCGCCGTGGCCCGCATTGCCGTGGAGTGGGCGGCAGTGTCCGCCTATGCCAGCGACGTGCTCTTTTCGGAACCGGTCCGCGATGGTCTGGATTGTTTGTTGATGGTGCAAGGTCTGGCGGCCGATCCCTTGTCGACCGGCCTGCAGGCGTTCTGGGGAAATAAGCTGGCCTGTTTGCACTTGGCCCCCACATCCGAGATCGGTTTGGCAGCCGAGCTGCATTCCACCATTGCCTTGCACGCCTGCCTGGACGCCGAAGACGAAGCCCAACGCAGTGCCGCCTGTGCCCTGCGCCACATTGAGGCCGGGCGTATTCCTTTGGCTCTGGTGTCTTCCGACCGTGCGCTGACACGGCGGGTGCGCGCCATGCTGGAGGGCGCGGGCGTGCAGATCCGCGATGAAAACGGCTGGAAGCTGTCCACCAGTAGCGCTGCCGCCCAGGTGATGGCTGTGCTGCGCGCGGCCACTTGGAATGCTTCGACCGATGCCGTGCTGGATTGGCTCAAAAGCGCACCCGCTTTTGCCACGCAGGTGGATGCGCTGGAAGCCGCCGTGCGCCGGGACCAAGTGCGCGACTGGCGCCATGTGGTCGGCACCCCCGCACTGAAAAAGTTGCCCGACGTGGTGGCGGCGTGTTCGCGCATCGAGGAGATCCGCGACGCTTTCCAAGGCAGAAGAAAACTGGCCAGCTGGCTGGCGGAATTGCGCAGTGCCCTGCAGGCCAGTGGTCTGTGGGACGGGCTTCAGCTGGATGGTGCCGGCGCCAAGATGCTGGCCGTGCTGCGCCTAGTGCAGCAGGATGCGCCCGGTTGGGATGCGCTGCTGGAGCAGGCGCTGTGGGCCGAGCGGCGCATGGACCTGGCGGAGTTCACCGCCTGGGTGAACCAGGCGCTGGAGGGGGCCAGCTTTCAACCGGT
>CAJASG010000523.1 GCA_903944555.1 uncultured beta proteobacterium | reverse complement strand
CCCAGATCACGGTTTAATCCATGGCGTAGATTATCACCATCGAGTAAGTATGTATGCCTGCCCCCCGCCTGCAGTTGCTGCTCCAGCAGGTCGGCGATGGTGGATTTTCCTGCGCCCGACAAGCCGGTAAACCAGATGCAACAGGGTGTTTGCTGCAATCTCATTGCACGCGCCACCTTGTCAACTGCAAGAGTCTGCCAATGAACTTCCATCACTCCTCCATGCGAATAACGCGGCTAATCTCATCCGTCTTGAAACCCAGTGCCATCGGGTTGCGAACACCCGGCAATGTGATGACATCATAGAGTTCATTCACCATTCCATCAAAGTGCAGCCAATGAATTACGTCACCAATACGCAAATCGACAACCAGCACGCCACATTGGGCATCGACACCGCGCATCCCCAAGTTGTCGTCCAGCGCCAAGCCGCTGAAGGTCTTGTTGTAGCGGGGTTTGGAAACCCCAATCAATGCATAGTCATCGTGGAAATACAGCCCACGCATGTAACCCGAACAAAAGGTTAAGGGCACAAAACGTCCGGTTTTCAGCTCAATGTGGCCGAACTCCCCCGTACCTGAATTGCACAACCAAAGCTTACCCTGGTGCCAGCGCGGAGAATGCGGCATCGACAAACCACCGGCCACAACTTCACTGCGATTCACATCCATCACCAAGCCACCAGCGGCACGATGTCCACGCCAACCGTCCGCAATATCGCATTGGCCTATGGCCGTCACGAAGGCCGCACGACCTTCCTTCAAAGCTAGTCCATTAAGGTGACAACGGTCTTCTGCGGTGAGCTTACTAATGAAAGGCGGGCGCCATAATGGCTTAAAGCTATGAGTCTCACTTAAGGTACACAGGCAGTTAAACTGCGTATTGACGAACACCAAGCTGCCATAGGAATCCACCGCCATGTCATGGATATCCAGGCTTCCTGTGGTGTTACCCACTTGCGGAACATAGAGTCGGTCATGCCCATCATGCTGCTGCCCTTGGGGCAGGACATTCTCAAACCGCCAGACCTGGTACAGACTACTCATATAAAACCCATTGGGGGTTGGACACAGCCCCATACAGTTGCTGAACGTTCTCTCAAAAATCGACAACTCGCCACTGTCTTTTAGACCAATCAAAAACAACTTGCCAATTTGGTAGGTGGTCAATGCCATGGAAAGCTTTTGTTCAGCCATCCAGTCCGTCATGTGGCGCGAAGTTGTGATCTCAAATGTGGACGGATCAGATGAGACCATAGTTTCAAGGGTTTGCATGGGTGATATTCCAGTGAATGGCAGCTGAACTACTAATTAGGGTTTGGTGACATTTTGCTAATGGCAGGCAGTACCGACACGCTTTGCACAGTACATCAGTGAAGCCTGCGTCATGAAAGAGATATGTCTACTCCGCGGCACAGAGTAGAGCCAGTTTTCCAAACCGAAGTTATTAACCTGCTGGCCGCAAAACAAGGTTGAACCCAGAATGGCTCCCTGCGGGGCACGATGTTTGGCTAGGCGCATAATTAGGTGCATGGGTCCAGCACGTGCTCAACGAGTTCAAAGCAGGTCACCATGTCATATGGCCCCCCATGGGCGACAGCAGCAGCGCTAACAAACGGGTCGTAGCCCTGCACTCGCGCAATTCCATGACGACGCAATGCCGCACAAAAGCTGCCTTCTCCACTCCCGCAACCGACAAACGCGCAGCATGGGAGCCAAACTGGCCAATCACATCGGCAGCCGTGCGTGATTCGCGCTCCCAGTCCCGACACGATGGGTCATGCCGGATGCAATCATCGTTGTAAATGAACTTGGCAAAGTCAGCAGTCGTCCAATGGTCGAAGGCGCGGGTGAAGGTAAAGCCGCTGCCTTGACAACGATGGCAAGAAACAACCCGCCCTGTAAGCGCATCCACTGCGCGTCCCGTCCGTACATCTGCCCCACTACGGACAGCGTCCATCACCGTAACCAGACGGCACACGCCATTGCAGCACTTGCATGATGTGCTCGAAGGCAGGGGGTTGAGGGAGAAAGGAGTTGACGCATGAGTCATCAGTTCAATTCCCGTACGCAAGCGCTGTGTGCTTCTTGCCAGCATGCACATCAAAAGCAAGGGCCACTTGCACTAAAGAATCGGGAGTCATTCGGCAGTGACTTCAATCACGCGTTGCGCCTGACCTCTGCAATGTACAACCCACATCTGTTTTAACAAGGTTTCAAAATTGCGGACGTAGGTCGCAATATCACACAACGGCGAGGCGGCCATGTGTTGGCGCATCTGCGCTCGCTGGCGGCGCAAACTTTGGCAATCTTGAGCTAGGCGCACTGCGGCGGCGACATATCCATCCGCATCCTGCGCGAGCCAGTCAGTGTAGCCTAGGGTTTTGAGGAAGCTGGCACCCATGCGTCCGACAAAGTTGTTGCCGGCCAGCGCCACGACAGGCACCCCCATCCACAGTGCCTGCAAGGTGGTGGTGCCGCCGTTGTAGGGCGTGGGGTCCAGTGCAATGTCCATGTCGCCATACTCCTGCATCATCTCTGCCAGTCCGGTGGGCCCGCGAAAAATCAACCGCTTTGACCCAATGCCCTGCGCGGCAAACAGTTTGACAAAGCGGGCTTTCACCTCGTCGTCGCGCAATGACGGGGCCTTTAGCAGCAACAGTGAGCCTGGCACCGCCTGCAACACCCGCGCCCACAGGGCAATCGTGGTGGGCGAGAGCTTCATGGCGTTGTTGAACGAACCAAACACTACGGGAGCCTGCGCCGGACGCGGCGGTGGCATCGCATAGTCATCCACCGAGGCCCAGCAAAACACACTGCCTGGCAACTGCGCGATGCCTTCACTGTACAGGTGGGCGTGCTCTTGCGGGCTGACCACCGCATCGCCCACCAGCCAGTCGATGCTGGACAAGCCTGTGGAATGCGGGTAGCCCAAAAAGGTCGCCTGCACCGGTGCGGCACGCATGGCAAACACGCCAAGACGGTGCGAGGCGGTGTGCCCCGCCAAGTCAATCAAAACATCAATCTGATCGCTGACGATGGCCTGTTGCAATGCCGCGTCGTCCAGCTTGGATGCCTCTAACCAATGGTCCGCGCATGCAATTGACTGGTGGGTGTAACCGTCATGCATTGCACCGGTGTAGTAAATAAAAATTTCAAACCGGGCGTGGTCATGGCGCAACAACACCGGCAGCATAAAAATATTTACCGGGTGCTGGCGGTGCAAGTCGCCAGTGACATAGCCGATGCGCAGGCGCCGACCGGTGACACGCAGGTTGGAAAATTCCGTCCTTGGAACATACGCGGCTTCAATGGGGGCACACAAACGTCGGTGCAAATGGGCAACCTCGGTCGCACGCATTTCATCGAGATACAAAGAAACCATTGCCACGCTCGAGGCAAGGCGCGACATGGGGTCTTTGCGTGCGGTATAGGCCGCTTGCACCGCAACGAAGTGCCGGCTGGCATCTCCCATGCGACCGGGCAAGCCAATCATCAAGAATGCAGCATCCTGGTTACCGGGCTCCAATACCTGAACCCGTCGGAGCCATTCCCGGGCCTTGGAAAGCTCATACACCTCCCAATAGATTTTGGCTAATTGCAGCGCAATAGCCGCGCTTTCTGGTTTGATGGCAATGGCTTTTTGCAATACCTCCAGCGCCTCCATCCAGTAGTTGTAAAGAAACACTTTGGCAGCCAAGGCACCTAAAAAGTCCGGGTTATTCGACAGAGAAGCACGTGCGAATGCTTTCTCGGCAGCAGGAAAATTTCCGTTACGCAGCAAAGCCTCACCCAACAACATCATTGAGCCAAACCGCACCGGGCGTATCTCTAACAGATCGGAGAATGCGGTCACTGCACCGGCGACATCGCCGGCAGCCAGACGCCACACCCCCATCCAATGCAAAGACTCACCCGCAATCGGTTCCACTGTTTGGGATTGCTGCAGTGAAATGCGGCTCTGTGGCAGTGCACTTATTTCTTGTATTCGCGCCAAGTACAACCAGCTCAACCAGTCGCCCGGGCATGCAGCAACACAAACAGCGAACCGTTTGGCCAGCACCGCCGCATCGGGTAAGGTCGAGCGACCCAGCAAAGCGTCTGCCTCCGACACGCCTTGCCACGCCGTCAGCTTCAGGGCATTCAAAGCTGGGCCAAGCGTGGCATCCATACGCAAGGCTTGGCGGGCCGTGTAGCCTGCCTGCCAGAGCAGGCTCTGCCCGGCATAGCAGCGCGCGAGTGCCAACCACACGGTCGCTTGGATGGGCGACAGGGCCAACTGCTGCCACAGCGCGGCAACATCAACGGCTGCAGGCGCGTCGACCAACTCGCCCTCGGTTTGGGGCGGCACAACGCAAATGTGATTAAGCGTTGCCGGGGTCATGGGAAAAACTCGTTCGCCATTGCCTTCAAAGTAGCATCATCGACATCGGAAACGCAGGCCATGGCCCACAGGTCAAACTGCTTGGGCCGACATCGGCCCAGCGCCTTCAAAAAACCAGCCTTTTGCAACACATCCAGCAGCACTTTGAGCGTAAAGCCACAGCGGTGCGACATATACAAATTGCCGCTCGCCATGGCCGGCCGCAAACCGTAGAGAATATCCAACGGCGCAATCGGGCCGCATTCCGCCACATAGGCGGCCTCGGTCAATTTATCTTCGGCCACAAGCGCACACACCGACCGTAAATCGGGGCAGGTAATAACCACGAAGCCATTGGGCCCGAGCACCCTTATAAACTCCGCCAGCGCCAATGACACCTCATGCGGGTACAGGTGCTCAATGTTGTGAGAGGAATAAATGGCATCTACACTTCCCGTGGCCACCGCAGCCATATCCGTCATGGAGCCCAGCACGTCGGGTGCTACCTCGGGATTAATGTCCAGACGTAACTCCTGCCACCTCAATGCCGCAAAGCCCTTGACCCGCTCCGTCTGATGCGTGACCGGGTTGACCCGGGCCGGGCCGCACCCCACATGCAAGAATGTTTTTTTCACTGGATTTTCTTTATAAGACAAGGTGAGATCCCCCGTAGAAGTTGCGTAAGAAGCTATGGTATTTATAGCAATTTGTCACAGCACAGCGCTCTGCGTCACGGTGTTGTCAATCAGCAACTGTGCATACAGCCCCTGG
>CAJASG010000522.1 GCA_903944555.1 uncultured beta proteobacterium | reverse complement strand
GGCGTGGCCCTGAATCTGCAATTGGTCTTGGCGCAGCGGCAGTGGCTCGCCCGAGGCTACGCGCAGTTGCCACTCCACCAGGTCCAGCCCGGTGATGGCTTCCGTCACCGGATGCTCCACCTGCAGGCGGGTGTTCATTTCCATGAAGAAGAACTGCATGGCGCCATCGGGCTTTTGCTCGACGATGAACTCCACGGTTCCGGCCCCCACATAGTTCACCGCACGGGCGGCGGCCACGGCGGCTTCGCCCATTTGCTGGCGCATCTCGGGCGTCATACCGGGCGCGGGGGCTTCTTCCAGCACCTTCTGGTGGCGGCGCTGCACCGAGCAATCGCGCTCAAACAAATACACGTAGTTGCTCTGGGTGTCGCCAAACACCTGAATCTCAATATGGCGCGGGCGCTGCACGTATTTTTCGATCAGCACCGCATCGTCACCAAAGCTGTTGATGGCTTCACGCTTGCAGCTGGCCAAGGCAGCAGCAAAGTCTTCACTCTTGTCCACCGCACGCATGCCCTTGCCGCCACCACCCGCGCTGGCTTTGATGAGCACCGGGTAACCAATGCGGTCGTCCTCGGCCTGCAGCAAGGCAGCATCCTGGTTGGCACCGTGGTAACCGGGCACCAACCGCACACCGGCCTTTTCCATCAGCTGTTTGGACTCGGCTTTCAGGCCCATAGCCTTGATGGCGGAGGCGGGGGGGCCAATGAAAACCAGGCCGGCGGCGGCGCAGGCGGTGGCGAACTCTTCGTTCTCGCTCAAGAAGCCATAGCCGGGGTGAATCGCTTGGGCACCGGTTGCCTTGGCGGCCTCGATGATTTTTTCCCAGCGCAGATAGCTGTCCTTGGGGGAGCTTCCGCCGATGTAAATGGCCTCGTCGCAGGCGGCGACATGCTTGGCCGTGGCATCGGCATCAGAGTAAACCGCTACGGTTTTGATAGCTAGCCGCGCAGCAGTGGCGGCCACTCGGCAGGCAATTTCACCACGGTTGGCGATCAGAATTTTGGTAAACATGGTCTTTATCCTCATCACATCCGGAACACGCCGAACTTGGTATCGGGAATCGGGGCGTTGAGCGAAGCGCTCAAGCCCAAGGCAAGCACACGGCGGGTGTCGGCCGGGTCGATGATGCCGTCGTCCCACAGGCGGGCGGTGGCAAAGTAGGGGTGGCCCTGCTCCTCGTACTGGCGGCGAATCGGGGCCTTGAAGGCTTCTTCCTCTTCCATGCTCCAGGTGCCGCCTTTGGCTTCCAGACCATCACGGCGCACCGTGGCCAGCACACTGGCCGCCTGCTCGCCGCCCATCACCGAGATGCGGGCGTTGGGCCACATCCACAGGAAGCGCGGGCTGTAGGCGCGGCCACACATGCCGTAGTTGCCAGCGCCGAAGCTGCCGCCAATGATGATGGTGAACTTCGGGACAGCGGCGGTGGCCACTGCGGTGACCATCTTGGCACCGTTGCGGGCGATGCCCTCGTTTTCGTATTTGCGCCCGACCATGAAGCCGGTGATGTTCTGCAAAAATACCAGTGGAATCTTGCGCTGGCAGCACAGTTCAATGAAGTGCGCGCCTTTGAGGGCCGACTCGCTGAACAAAATGCCGTTGTTGGCGATGATGCCGACCGGCATGCCCTCCACATGGGCAAAGCCACAGACCAGTGTGGTGCCGTAGCGCGGC
>CAJASG010000521.1 GCA_903944555.1 uncultured beta proteobacterium | reverse complement strand
GTGTCGTGGGTCCGATGTGCTGGATGTTAGTCGCCCAGCAGCTCCCCGGTTCGAAAAGGGGTGGCACCGGCAATCTTGGCCAGTTCACCACCGCTGGTAATGTAACGGTCGCGAATGCGCGCATACAGTGGGCCCGCCACCTCCGCCAGCACACGGTGGGTCTGGTTGTTAATGGGGTCTATCACCTCTGCCACCAAGTCGCCGATCGCCATGGTCTGGCCCACTTCCGCAGCAAACACCACCACACCGGGCGCTGGCGCGCGCAGCGTTTGTGATCCGGCCAGCGGTGTCGGCTGGCATTTGAAAGGCGGGATCACCGGGGCTGGGGCTCCGGGTGCCGAACCAATGACCTGAACCAACTGCAAATAGGCGTAAATCGCCTGGGCATCGGTCTGGGCATAGGCGTGGCTGACGTCCAATTCACCGCGTAACTCAATCGTGGTGCTGCAGCAGCCTTGGGGCAGTGGCCTATCCAGCCCGGCATCATTCAGCAGCTCTGCCAACTTCCACCAGGTACCTGAGAGACATTCATCAAACGGGCCGCTGCCGGAGTTTTTGGCCAGCAAAATGGCTTCACTGCCTATCAGCCGTGCCAACGGCTCCAGTGGTGCCCAGCAGCTTTCCTCGCAATAGAAATGCATCACGCCTTCACAGTCGCAGTGCAAATCCAGCACCAAGTCCGCGTCATGGGACAGGGTTAGCAGAGTGCGGCGCAGGCTTTGCAATTCGGTGGCTGGTACCCAGTGGTGCAGGTATTCGCCGACTGCCTGGCGCACCGTGGCGACGTTGGCCGATGCGTCCTGCCCTAGCCGGGTTTGCACCACAGGCCAAACGGCCGCAGCCAGATCAGGGTAATGGCGGTTGAAATTCTCGGACGAGTCCAACTCAAAACGTCCCATGGGTTTGTGGTCCAGGCGTTGTGCCAAGCCAATGGGGTTGGCCACCGGAACCACCACAATTTCACCTTGGATAAGTCCGGCTGCTTGCGCCACCTCCAGCATGGCCCGCAGGTGGTGTGCCACCAGCATTCCGGGCAACTCTTCGGCGTGCAGGCTGGCCTGAATGTAGACCTTAGGGCTTGCGCCCTGGGTACCGAAGTGAAAACTACTGATGGACTTATTACTACCCAGACTCTGGGATAGAAGGGGATGGTCAATGCGTTGCATAGTGGTTGTCAGGTAGGGGCCGCGTGTGGGGTCCGTCAAAGCGAGGCCCATAAAGCGGCTTCAATTTTTACGCGGGGCCAGATAGGCCAGCAGCTTGCTCTCGCTGTACTTGAACAGGCCAATCAAGGCAAACGAAGCAATCAGGTAAATCCCCGCCGCCGCCAGATACGCCTCAAACGGTAGGTAATAGTCCGAGTAAATGCGGCTGGCCGCACCGGTGACATCCATCAGGGACGGTACCGCGCTGGCCAAACTGGTGCTTTGCAGCATCATCACCACCTCGTTGCTGTAGGCCGGTAGCGTGCGGCGCATGGCGCTGGGCAACACGATGCGCAGCATCACCTGAAAACGGCTCATGCCAAAGGACTGCGCCGCCTCAATCTCCCCGGCATTGGTCTCGCGGATGGCTCCGGCCAGCATCTCAGCGGTGTAGCCTGCAGTATTCAAACTAAACGCTAGCAGTGCACAAAAGAATGGTTCCTTGAAATGCGTCCAGGGCCAGACATCGTTCCAGCGGGCCTGAATCCATTCCAGTTGGCCCAAGCCGTAATAAATCAGGTACACCTGAATCAGCAATGGGGTGCCGCGAATCACATAGGTATAGGCCCCCACGATCCAGCGCAGTGGTGCCCAAGGGCCGGTGAGCAAAAGCGCAAAGGCCAGGGCCATCACCGCACCCACGGTCAGCGATGAAAACAGCAGCCCCAGCGTAGTGACAATTCCGGTGCCAAACAGCGCCAGGTTTTGTGGCTCAAAAATGACAGCCCAGTTCATTACAAAGTCCCCCGCTTGGTGCCCAGGCTGTAGCGCGCATTCAAGCGGCGCAGCACTAACAGGGATACCGTGGTGTAAATCAAAAACAAGGCCGCGGTGAACAAAAAGAACTCAAACGGCGAGCGCGTCGCCGCGCTGGCCTGCTTGGCCAGGTAGGTCATCTCTTGCAGGCCAATCAAACTCACCAACGCCGTGGCCTTAATCAGCACCAGCCAGTTGTTGGTGAATCCGGGCAAGGCGTAGCGCACCATCTGGGGCGCGGTAATGCGCATAAAGGCCTGGACGTTGCCCATGCCGAAGGAGACGGCTGCTTCCATTTGTCCCTTGGGAATGGAGAGCATGGCGCCGCGAAAAGTCTCGGTCATGTAGGCGCCGTAGATGAAACCGATGGTCAAGACACCGGCGAGAAACGGGTTGATATCGACGGTGGCCTCACTGCCCATCCATTCCAGAAAGTTATTGGCGCCGATCGTGCCGCCGTAAAAAATCAAGAGCATCAGCACCAACTCAGGGATGCCGCGGATGATGGTGGTGTAGACGGTAGCCAGTGCCACCAGTACCGGACGCCCGGAGAGCTTGGCGGCAGCACCTGCCAACCCCAACACAATGGAGACCATCAGCGCGCACAGGGATACGCCCACTGTGAGGGCGGATCCTTGGAGGATGGCGGTGTAGTAGGCGCTCATAGACGGGGCCGGTGGAAAAAAGAAAAGCGCCGGGGCGCAGTTGGACTGCGCACCGACGCGAGGGTCTGGCCCTAATTATTTGCCGTAAACGTCAAATTTAAAGTACTTGTCGTTGATTTTTTTGTACACGCCATTGCCACGAATGGTTTTGATGGCTGCGGTCAAATCAGCCTTGAGTGCGGCTTCACCCTTGCGTAGTCCAATGCCAGCGCCAGTGCCGAAGTATTTTTCAATGTACAGCTC
>CAJASG010000520.1 GCA_903944555.1 uncultured beta proteobacterium | reverse complement strand
AGGCCCACGCTGGCCAGCGCGTCCATCACCACATCGGGGGTAAGTGACTCGTAGGCGTGCGCGCCCGTCATCAAAGCACCGCCAGCAAAGGCTGCAAGACGCTGGCGCCCAGTTTTTTGGAACGCTCGCCATTCCAGCCCACGGCCGGGTCGGGCAACCCAGCGTTGTCCTTGAACGGCATCTCGATGGTGAAAGCCAGGCAGCCAAACTGCTGCGCGATCCAGTTGGTGGCCAACGTGGGGTTGGCCTGCCCCGGCTCACAGATACCGTAGTGAACCTCGTCCTGAAAATCCGGGCAGGTCGCCAACCAATGCGTTTTGAAAGAGTTTTCCTGGTCCGAGAGATGCGGGCTGTAGCCGGCGATCCCCTCGGAACCCACTACAAAGTTATACGGCAAGCCTTCGTCACCATGGGCATCCAGGCACAAGTCCACCCCCGTTTGCAGCATTTTCTGGCGGACCAAAAAAACCTCGGGCGAGCGCTCCATGCTGGGCTCGGCCCATTCGCGGTTCAGGTTGGCTCCTGCGGCGTTGGTGCGCAGGTTGCCGCGCACGGCGCCATCAGGGTTCATATTCGGCACCACGTAGAACACACAGCGGTCCAGCAACACACGGCTGACCGAGTCCTCAACGCTGAGCAATCGCTCCAGGAACCCTTCCGCGAACCACTCGGCCATGGTCTCCCCCGGGTGTTGACGGGCAATCAGCCAGACAGTTTTCTTTTGCGCCAGTGGTGTTGCGCTGCTGGCATCGGTGATGCGCAATAAGGTCAGGTCACGGTCTTCAACCGTACCGCCCAAACGCTCCAGCGTCACATGCGGGGACATGGCCGCCGAACTGAGCAAGTCCAAGTGCTGTTCGTAGCCATAGGGCTCAAAGTAGGCCAGGTAGACGCTCTGGTTTTCGGGTGTCAGGCGCGCTGTCATCACCTGGCCGTCAAACTGGGTGTCGATGCGAAACCAGTGCTGCCGGTCATGGCTGGCCACCACCTGGTAGCCCTCCCAACCTTTGGGGTAGGCACAGGCACCCGCGTTCAAGAACTTCAGGGTGACGGGTAAACCGGCCGCGCCGTGCAGACAAAAATGGAACCACTGCGCCAAGTCGGCAGCGTTGTCGCTGCGAATGTTCAACTGGATGTTGCGGTGGTCCTCCAGGCTCACGACCTCAATGGCGCCGGAGTCAAACTGGGTCGAAATATGGAGCTGGTTCATGGGCTTACTTCAAAAGTGGCACGCCAGACGCCCCGCCCAGCTTGAACACACTTACCACCTGCTCCAGATGGGCAGCTTGGTCTTGCAGGGACTGCGCACCGGCAGCGGCCTGCTCCACCAGCGCTGCATTTTGCTGGGTGACCTTGTTCATCTCAGTAATGGCATCGTTCACGCGCCCAATGCCAGCCGTCTGCTCGGCGCTGGCGGCGGCGATGTTGCCCATGATGTCCGTGACGTGCTTGATGCTGGTTACGATTTCGGTCATGGTCTCGCCAGCCTGGTGCACCAGGGTGCCACCGGCATCGACCTTGGAGACCGAGTCATCAATCAACTTCTTGATCTCTTTGGCGGCGTCCGCCGAGCGCCCTGCCAAACTGCGCACTTCAGAGGCCACCACGGCGAAACCCCGCCCTTGCTCACCGGCGCGTGCCGCTTCCACAGCAGCGTTCAGCGCCAAAATATTGGTCTGAAACGCAATGCCGTCAATCACGCTGATGATGTCGACAATTTTGCGGGACGAGGCGTTGATGGACGCCATGGTGTCCACCACTTGGGCGACCACCGCACCGCCCTTGACTGCAACTTCTGAGGCGGACATCGCCAACTGGTTGGCCCGGCGTGCATCGTCCGCATTTTGATTGACCGTGGCGGTGAGTTCATGCATGGACGAAGCGGTGTTTTCCAGCGTCTCGGCCTGCAATTCGGTACGTACCGACAGGTCCATATTGCCGCTGGCAATTTCACTGGACGCGGTAAAAATGGTGTCCGTCCCGGAGCGCACTTGGCCCACAATTTTGGTCAGACTCTCGTTCATGTCGTTCAAGGCGGTCTGCAGTTCACCGACTTCATTGCTGGAGTTGACAATGATTTTTTGCGTCAAGTCGCCTGATGCAATACCCCGCGCCGCACCAACCCCCAATTGCAGCGGCTGGGTCACGACCTTGCGAATAAACGGGTAGATCAGCATCAACACCGGAATGCTGGTGAGGATGGCTGCCAAAATCGACTTCCAGCGTTGGTCAGCCAAGCCCGCGTTCACTTTGTCCAGCGACACCTTCATGCTGACTGCGCCCAGCACGGTGCCTTCGGGCACTTGGTGGCACAGCGTGCAATCCTTGCCCAGTGAATTTTTCAGCGCCAGCATGGGGCGCACGGCCCGCAGGTATTCGCCTTTGCCGTCAGATTCCACCTGCACGGCTTCTTTGCCGCTTTGAATAACCTGCTGCTCCAGCGCGTCTGGGTTGGCGTCATCTTTGGCGGTGCCAGGCCCAAATGTCTTGCTGACGTTTTCGCCCCGCAAAACGCGCACATCACGGATCGAGCCGAGCTGCTTGACTTGGTCCAGAAACACATCGCGCTGTGCTACCGTGCCAGTCACCATCATGCCGGTCAACCCTGCCATGGTGGCGTTGTGCATGCTGAGGGAAAAGTCCTGTGCCTGCTCCAAGGCCGCTGCGCGCGATACGTAGCCTTGCCACACAATGACCCCCGACCAAACGATGAGCAGCGCGATCCCTATGGTGGTCAAAAGCTGCACCCAAATTTTTGATTTAGCGCCGTTTTTCATGTGAAATTTTCCTATTTAAGCAGAGTATCTGTCGTTATTCGCTGCCCCACGCGGCATCGGGTCGCCAGGTGGCGCACCACGCTGGCATCTGGTGCGCGGGCATGGGGCGGGCAATGCCATAGCCCTGGGCCAGGTCACAGCCCAACTGGAGCAGCAACACGCCATGCGCAATGGTCTCGACCCCCTCGGCAATCACCTCGCGGTGGAACGCGCTGGCAAGTCCAATCACGCCCTTCAAAATCGCCAGGTCATCGGGATCATCCAGCATGTCGCGCACAAAGCTTTGGTCGATTTTGAGCAGTTTGGCAGGCAAGCGCTTGAGGTAGGTGAGGGAGGAGTAGCCGGTACCAAAATCATCCAGCGCAAACGTCACCCCCATATCCCTGCAAGCGCGCATGATCAGTGAAACCCCTTCCACATCCTCCAGCGCACTGGTCTCCAGCACTTCAAGGTCCAGGTAGCCGGTTTGGATCGTCGGGTGCTGCTCCAAAATTGACCTCAACCGCTCCACAAACCTGGGCCGCTGTAACTGCAGTGCCCCGACATTGACGCTGACTGGAATATCAAGCCCGGCGGCCCGCCAGATCTCCACCTGGGTCAAGGCGGTGTCAATCACCCATTCGCCAATATCGACTGCCAGCGGATGGTCTTCAATCGCGGGCAAAAATGCAGCCGGAGGCAGGAGTCCTTTTTCAGGATGCACCCAGCGAATCAGCGCCTCGGCACCCACCACCTTGCCGGTGCGCATGTTCACCTTGGGTTGGTAGTACAGGACAAACTCACGCTCCACCAGGGCGGTACATATTCGGTCCTGACTCTCGTGGTGGCCCCGCAGACTGCGGTCATGCTCGGCGTCAAAAACATGGTACCGATTCTTGCCCGCCAGTTTGGCCTGGTACATGGACTGGTCTGCCTGGCGCAGCAGTTGGTCCGCATCAATATCATCGGCCTGCGGATAGAAGGTGACGCCCAAACTGGCCGACACCTGCATCGAGAGCTCGCCCATTTGCACGGGTTGGGCAGCCGCGGTCAGCAAACGGGTCAACATCGGCAGGCTTGCAGCGACATCGCCCAGATCCACCAGCACCGCGACAAACTCATCCCCCCCAATGCGGGCCAGCGTGTCCCCCTCCCGCAGGGATTGTTTCATCCGGTTGGCCAGCGCAATCAGCAACTGATCCCCCGCTTCATGGCCATGGTGGTCGTTAATGGCTTTGAATCCATCCAGGTCCAGATAGGCCACCGCCACCGACTGCCCACGCCGTTGCGCCTGCGACATGCCTTGGCGCATTCGGTCGGCCATCAAAACCCGGTTGGGCAGACCGGTCAGCGGGTCGAAATGGGCGAGGTGCTCCAGTTGCAGCCGGTGCGCCTTGACCTCGGTGATGTCTCGAATGGACACATGGATCGCAGGCGCCCCATCGTAAACAATGGAGGTTCCCTGAACTTGCACGTCAATGGGGGTTCCATCCAGCTTGATGAAGCGGGACTCCACCATAGGCACAATGGCCGCCTTGTCATTGATGCTGTGCATCCGTGCCACCTGAGCATCGAGAAAATCGGGGTGGATCAGCGAGGCGGTGGATCTCCCAATCAGGTCTTGTGCATCGGTTGCGCCAAACAGCTTAATCGCGGCAGTGTTGACGTACAGCACGGCTCCCAGACGGTGCACCAATATGGCTTCTGGCGACCACTCCACCATGATGCGGTAACGCTCTTCACTGTCTTGTAGCTGCGCTTTTTGCAGCAAAACGACACCGCGCTCAGTCTTCAACCAGCGGTTGGTCCATAGCACTCTAAAACCCAACATCAAAATCAAACCCAATGCCAGCAAGGCTGCCACCACTTGCCAGCGGTAGCGTGCCGCCACATCCTGCAAGGTAAACATGGGGGCAGCCTCGAAGGGCGGCGCACGCAACTCCTTGAGCAGGTCCGCCACGGGCGTGTAATCGGCAGGCACGTTAAAGCCATGGATGCCCATGGCATGCGTTTCTCCCGTGCTTTCTTCAAGCAGAAAAAGCGCTGCAGCCACCTGCCGGGCCAAGTCCGGGTCGGTATGGGGCAACGCGGCAAATGGCCACTCGGGGTAAAGCCGGGTCGACAATTGCAATGGGTAGCCGGTCATGTTTTGGCGATTCAACACCCTGACGCGCCCGGCGTCCAAGCGGCCCTCTCGCACCATACCTTCCAGCACGCCGGTACGCACAAAACCGACATCGGCACGCCCAGCCAGCACCGCATCCACCACCTTGTCGTGGGGCATGCCGGTGGTGACAAGGGTGTCGCTCTGCGGCAGACGCAGCCCCGCGCGGCTCATTTCATACACCTGCATCTGGTAGCCGCCAAAGGAGTCCACACTGGTGGTTGCGACACTTCTGCCCTCTATGTCCGCCAGCGTTTTGATGCCGGACTGCGACGTCAGGGTAAAAACAACCCCGCCAAAGGCGGAGGACTGTCGTCCGTCCTCGTCCATCGCCAGGGTCGCCAAAGGCGCAGACAAACCGTTGCGCTTGGTTAGCAAGACGTAATAGCCGGGATTGGTCAGTACAAAATCCAGTTGGCGACTGGCCACAGCCAGCTCCAACTCAGGGAAGGTGAGTGCCTCCACCACAAAATCCTGCTCCGGTATGGCGCGCTTGAGCGCACTGGCCAGAGGTTGCCATTGCGCCAAGGTTTGTGGTTTTGGGCGAAACGCGAGTACGCCGATACGAACCGGCTCGGCACTCCACGCCACACCGGACGGAATCGCTGCGCCCGCAAACCACGCCAACAACAGCAGGCAGCGGGTGCAGCGGTTGACGAGGCTATTCATACCTAGCGCACCTGTCCGTCATCGGGCAAAAAATCGGCGCGAATCAGGTCGATCAACGTGTCCTGCTGCCGGAGCAGGCCGCCTTTGACCATGTTGTCCGACACCTTACGGGCACTAGCAAGGAGTGTGGACTGGCCCCCCGCCAGCAAGCGGAAGTTGTGGGCCACATCGGGCAGTAACAGCCCTTTGAACGCCGACAGCACCTCTCGGGCAGGCACTCCAAGACGGCCCGCCATCCGGTAAGCAGCATCGTGCGGGTTGCGGGTCAGGTGGTCGAGCGCCTGAAAATGGGCCGCCACCAAGTGCCGCACTGCGCCTGCATGCGCGGGGTCAAGCCGGTCGCTGCGGATCGCAAGTACATCAACAATCGTGTCCGGAATTTTCCGGCTGTCGAACAACTTGACTGCACCGTCCATCAGCAGTTGGCTGGCCATCGGCTCGTAGGTAATGAAGGCATCGGCCTGCTTGTTGCGCCATGCGTGGCGGTGCTTATCTACATCCACATGAATGAGCTCAACATCCTTCGGAACCAAGCCGGCCGCGAGAAGGATCTCGGAGAGCAACAACGCGGCCACAGAGCTTTTCTCCAACCCAATACGCTTGCCTTTGAGGTCGGCCAAGTGCTTGATAGCAGGACGCACCACCAGCATATCGGCACCGACAGAGACGTCAAACACCAGCACAGCAGTCAGCGGCAAACCAATTTCGCGCGCTTTCAGCATTTCATCCAAGGTCAGTGCAGCACCATCGACCCGGCCGTCAGTCAGCGCGGAGAGGGAGTCCGTGGCATTGGTGGTTTCGAGAAGGCTCACCTTTTTAGTGTCCAGCCAACCCTCATTGCGCGCAAGAAACATGGACTCATAGCCAACCCACACATGGGCAGCAATGGCAATAGGCTTATCGGTCAACCAGCCGCACCCCGGCGCGCTACTGGCCAGCACAGCACTCCCCAGTGCCTTGATGAAGGTTCGACGAACGGGCATGATTTACGGTGCCGCCTGCGAGAAAAAACGGTAGCAGTTGCGGCCGGAGGCTTTGGCTTGGTACATCGCACGGTCTGCATTGGCGAGAATTTCGGTCGCAGTCTCGCCATCTTGCGGGTATTGGCTAATGCCGATACTGGCGACCGCATGCAGCACATGGGATTGAAATTGAATCTCGGGTTTGAGTCCGTCCAACAGTTTTTGGGCAATGGATGCAACTTGATCGTGGCTCGACGGATCGTCCAACAGCACGACAAACTCATCGCCACCAAGCCGAGCCACGGTATCGGCTTCACGGGTGGTGGCGGCCAGTCGGGTTGCGACCGCTTTGAGCACGGCGTCGCCCGCATCATGCCCAACCTTGTCATTAATTTCCTTGAACCGGTCCAGATCAATAAACAGCAACGCCAGCTTTTTGCCGCTGCGTCGGGCACGCGCCAGGGCATGGTCCAGCCGGTCCTGAAATAGGCGGCGATTGGGCAAGCCGGTCAGCATGTCGTGCCGAGCCAGGTGCTCAAACTCATGGCGGCTTTCCTGCAATTCGGCAAATTGCAGGGTGATCTGGCGCTGCATCTGGTCAAAACTGCGCGCCAGCATCCCAAACTCGTCATGCCGGTCAATCGGCAGATCCACCACCTGTCCTCCGTTGGCGAAGTGCTGCAAACCAACACTCATGGCATTGATCGGTCGGGCAATGAACCGCGCCAGCAGCACGGCCAACAAAATGCACACAAGGCAAAGTGCCGTCACGATCTGCAGCATGGTGACGCCCAGTTGGTCGGACTGCCGCAGCACGGTCGCCAGTGGCTGCGCGACGCCCACAATGAAAGATTCCTCATTACTTTTTACATCGACCTTGCGCCCCAGAAATGCCACCACTGCCGGTGCTTGGGCGTAGCGCCCGTCGCGCACCTCGATCAGCACCTTGTCGACCTTACCCGCTACCAGATCAGCGGTTTCGGCGAACTCATCCTGTACCAGTATGCGCCGTCCTTTGTCAAAGCCAAAGGTGCGAGTGGGGTCCGGGTGAATCAAAAAATCGCCGCGTTGGTTGACCATAAAAAGCTCGAACTCTTTGGGCATCTCCGCCGCCAACTGGGCAAAAAATCCGTCCAGATCGACATTGACCACAATCACGCCCAAGGCCAGGCCTTGCGCACTGACGACCGGCATGGCCAAAATAACAGTCGGCTTTCCCAGCCCGGCATGCGCCCCGCGCTCATGGTTGATTTCGATGCGCGACAGGTAGGTTGCGCCCGCCGGCAACTTCAAAGTGTCAAACACATAAGGAAAGTGACTCTTTTCCTGCAAATCGTCACCCGTGACGTTCATCAACCCACCGTCGTCGCGGTCCACGCGCACGCGCTCCAGCCCGTAGTCCTTGGCAGAAATCAGGCGAAGCTGAAAAAAGCCCGGATTGGCTTGCATCACCTGCCGAAAAACGGTGGTCAGCTCGTCTTGTGGCGGCGACTCCGACTTTTGCAAGGTGGCGGTGGCCGCCGGATGGGTGGCCAAGGCGGACAGCGTGCGCGTAATTTCTTCACGGGTAAGACTGATACGCCGCGTCAGCACCTGGGTGGAGCTGAGCAATTCAGTTTTCGCGGCCTGCACCAGCAAAGCACGACTGGCCTGGTAGGCGTAAAACCCGGTGACACCCGCCGCCGACAGGCCCACTGCCGCAAGCAAAATCCCCAGCCGTGCCGCAATTCCAAAGCGAATGGACCCACTCACGGCGCCAGCACCTTGGACATCCGGTCACCCGAAACAATGCGTTCCCACAGTTCGGTCCTGCGAGCCACATCCTCCACCGGCTCCAACCAGACCAGACGGTCACGGGCGTTTTGACTTGGTGACCGCGCGGTGGTATTGGCCAGCCCTTGGCGGTCGACCAAAGCGGCGCTGGGCGCGGGCTCCAGCAGATAGTCGATCCAGGCCTGGGCCAAGGCCCTGCTTTTTGCGCCCGGCGTGATCACCCAGCAATCCAGCCAGGCCAAAGCACCTTCCCGGGGGATGGCATAGCCCACATCCACACCCGCCTTTTTCAGCAACTCCACCTGTTGCGCCCCATAGTTGGCAAACATCAACGCAGCGCCCTGCTTTTGGAATAACTGCACAGATTCCTCGGGCTGGGTGTAGAACGTCAGCGCATTGCGCCGCAGTGCGATCAACTGCTGCACGGACGCCGACCAGTCGCTCGCAGCCAATTGAAACGGGGTCTTGTGCCCCAGTGACTGCGCGGCCAGCGTGAAACTGTGTGCCCCTCCGTTGTACAAAAGAACCTTCCCCCGGTAGCGCGGGTCCCACAGCACCTGAATGGAAGTCGGGGGCTCTTTGATTTGCTTGCGGTCAAAGATCAAACCCATTTCGGCATAGGTGTAGGGAATGGCGAACGCCTTGCCACCATGCACGACACCGGGAATCGCCTTTAGATTACGAAACTCCGGCAACTGCGCAGACAGGTTGTGCATCTCGTCCGTGGCGATGGGGACGACCAAACCTTGGGCAATGTAGCGCTGCAGTTCTGCGGTGTTGACCGCAAAAACATCGAAGTCCCGCCCCGCGTTGTGGCTGATTTTTTGCCACAGCGCCTCATCGGTATCTATCAGGGTGACTTCTACTTTTGCGCCCGTTCGCTGCTCAAACACCCGGACCAGGTCCGCGTCCGCGTAGCCCGGCCAAGTCAACACCCGAAGGGTCTCGCCCGCGTCGGCAAACGCTGGCAAAACCGAGATGAGTAGCACGGCAATGAATCGGAGCAAGTATTGAGACCGTGTCATAAGCGTTGAGTAGCCTGCAAGATTTGCTGCCTCCATCTTAGCGCGGCCCAGCAACCAGAACGTCCTGTTTTTCTTGCAGTAACTTGAGGTTATCCGAACAAGGGACCCTTTTGCTTGACCCAAGTCAAATCACCACAGGATTGCAATCAGAACGGCACGCGGGGCATGCATCCGAAATT
>CAJASG010000519.1 GCA_903944555.1 uncultured beta proteobacterium | reverse complement strand
GGCCGCACTGCGCCGCACCACCCGGGTGTTGATGCTGGCCATGAAAAACGGGCCCAACCAGGCAGAGAAATCCGCATCAAAGCGTGGACCGGCAGGGTCGGCATGGAGGGCTGTATCGGCCGGGCGTTGGTCGGCGGGGTTGAGTAAAAACGGATCGGCCACCGCCTTGCCCTGCCCCGTGGCCAGCATGTTGAACATGGAAGCCAGCGTGCCGCCGTTAAAGCCGCCCCGAACACTGAACGCCGCCTTGACACTGGTGCAGGGCTCGCCATGGCGGGACTGCATCGCCTGCTGGGCCAACCAGGTGCTGAGGTCCGAGGGAATGGAGTCAAAGCCGCAAAAGGGAATGATGCGGGTGCCGTCCCGGGCCGCCTGCGCGTGGTGCCGCGCGATCAGGCCATGCACCCAGGGCGTTTCACCTGTGATGTCGACATAGTGGGTGCCGTGGCGCACACAGGCCGCCACCAACTCACTGCCGTACAGATCAAAGGGACCTGCTGTGCTCAACACGACCGTGGCGCTGCGGGCCAGCGCGTCCATGGCCGCTGCGTCATGCGCCTCAGCCACCACGATACCCGCGTGCTTGGCACCACACGCCTTTTTCACCGCCGCCAACTTGTCAGCAGAGCGCCCGGCCAGCGCCCAGTTCAGCCCCAGCGCCTTGACTTGCGGGTGCCGGGCAAAGTACGCCACCGTTTGACACCCGACAAAGCCGGTGGCCCCGTACAGCACGACATCGAATTTTCTGGTGGCTTGGTTAGTGTTCATCTTGAATTCCTCTTGCTATATTTTTAATAGCTGCTTGCGCAGGTTCTACGGGCATTGTGGCTATTAATGCCGAAAATTCAACTAGCTTGCGCTAAGCGATCATTTTTTCGGCGTGGTGGCTGCGGTTTTCACAGGTGTTTCAGGCACACCCGCTGCCCAGATGCCTTGGCTGACGGCGCGCCCTTGCTCAAAAATCAACCAACTTTGTCCACCGTAGTGGGGAAGTCCACGCTCTAAAGCGCCCAATGCGGCCGCGTCCTGGCCCGAGATGACAGCCAGCTGAAACGGTTGACCCACCACAGTCCAAACCTGCGCACTGCCCTGCCCCGCCACACCCGGTGGGCGGGCGGGAAGGCCTGCGGTGGCGAGCGCCTGGTCGACCTCTGCATGTGTGCCTGCAAGCACAACCACGGCCCGGGCGCTGAGCGCGGCTTTCAATTGCCTGGGATCTACCCGCTTGGGGCTGACTTCAAAAAATCGTTCGGCCAACTGATCCACCGCCGCACGGGCTGCGGGTGATGCAACATTGACCAGCTGCGGCGCGCTGGCCGCCATCCACTGGCGCAATATGGGCGGCAGCTGGCTTGACTCCAACCGGCGCCAGACACGCATCTCGGGGTCCAGGCGCAGGGTTTGGGGCTGATTGGCAAGTTCGAATGTGGCAGAGTTGCGCGCGGCATCCAGCTGGACCCAGTGGGTCTCGCGCTGGCCACCGGACGTGACCTCCACCGGCAGGCGCAAAGGCAGATTGGCATCTTGCTTGCTAAATTGGATGTTGAGCCGGTGTTGCTTAGAGCCAGGCGTGCGACTTGGCGCTGTGTCGGCATGGGCAATGGCTATCGCAGGCAAGGCCTGCTGGTCGAGCCACGGGGAGAAAAAGCCGCCCAATTTCTCACCGGAAGCGCGCTCAAACGCCGCCTGCAAATCGCCCCAGCTGGCCGTTTTGAAGCGCTGAGAGGCCCAGAAAGTGCGGATACCTTGGTCAAACACCTTGGCGCCCAAACGGTCATGCAGCATGACAAACACCATCGCTGCTTTGCCATACCCGATGTTGGCACCCGCGGCGTTGGCACGCGATCGGAAGTCACGCAACGCGCCCGGCTTTTCGCCCGATGAATCTGCATCAAACAGGGCAGCATCACGCAGCCAGGCCAGCCGCATGGCGCTGGCGGCGGAAGCGGACTCGGCCTCCTTAAAGGCGTAGTCGGCCATGAAGGTTGTGAGGCCTTCACACCAGTTGCCACGCTCGTAGTCCACATACACGCCGTTGCCCCACCAGTTGTGCAAAATTTCATGCCCAAGGGATGTTTTGCGAATGAAGGACAGGCGCAGCACGTCAGCCCCCAGGTAGGTGAGTGTGGGCATGCCAAAACCGGTGGGTAATGGGCTTGCAACGATAGAAAACTCGCTGTACGGATAGGCTCCAATTTGACGGCTGTAGCGTTCGATGTAAGCCTGTGAGTCATCCAGATAGGCTTGCGCCAAGCCAGGTGTGGCATCCAGGTCTGCGGGGAAAAAGGTGCGCAAATGCAGTGGCGGCTGGGCGACTCGGGGCACAATTTTTTCGCGCACCACCCACGGCCCGGCCATGAGATCGATGCCATCGCTGGGCTGGGTGAACTCAAAGCTTGCCCGATAGGTGTCTTGGGTGGTGGTTGGCAAGGTCTCCTCCACGCGTTTGCCCGCGACCACGGCGCGCTGACCGTGCGGCACGGCCACTTTTACCTGGTAAGAAAACATCTCCGCCGGACGCGGGTACCAGCCGCTGCCCGCGGACAGAAAACTCCCCTCAGGCGCGGCCATGGGCGGCATGCCACCCAGAACGCTGCGATGGTCACGGCTGCGCTCAAGGGGCGGCAATTCACCTGCGTAACTGATGACGAGCTTTTGATCGGGCTTGCCAATCCCTATAGTCCACTGCCTGAAGCTCTTGGGGCCAGCGCTTTGTTCGACGACTACTTTTTGCCCTGCAACATGTGCCCGGGTTACGCGCAAAGACTCGTGAAGCAGAAAGCGAAAAGTGGGGGCCGCCACCTGCAGCATTGCCTCTGCCTTGAGCTGCCGCGATTGCGGGTCCAGTGACACGTCAAGCACCAAGTGGGGCGGTGACGCACCATAAGCCCCCAGCGCAAGCAACAGCAAACCCAACAGCGCAACCACGGTGCGCCCCATGCGGACCACTCTCATGGGCGCGGGGGAAACTGAACGACCAGATCGAGCTGAGCCTCACCGCGTGCAATGCGCAGCGGCAGCCAAGTACCGGGCGGCTGTTGGCGGATGGTGGCAATCGCGTCACCAGTGCCACTGGCCGGGCGCCCGGCGATCTCGACAATGCGGTCGCCAACGCGTAGCCCCGTTTTTTCTGCCAGGCTACCCGCCGTCACAGCGCCTATTTTCAAGCCCTGGGGTGCATCTTCCAGCGCCAGGCCCAAGCGCGGCGGCGCAACCGGTGGCAGCGTCTTGTTCGGAACAATAAATACGGCGTCCGCTACGCCGGCTTCTAGCTCAAGGCACTCCCCGCCCTGCTCCACCGGCAGCAAGCTCAGCACCTTGGGCACACCCAGGCTCTTGAGCTGGTGCGCCACGCCATGGCCAAACCGAATATGCCCACTGCCCATGATGCCCACCACCAGCGTTGGCTTTTTGCGCCCGTCCTGGCTGACTTCAAGGGCCAGGGCCTCCGCCATGGCGCGATCCCAAGTCAGTTGGCTGTCCACAAAGCCTTTGAAGCCCGCGTCGTTTACCGCATTTTTACCACCCGCCTTGGGTGGTTGCTCCCCATGCATTTGGTATATCTGGCGCAAATATTCCAGGTATTGCGGCAGCGCTGCTGCGGGGTGACCCACGCCCTCACGGGCCTCCTCGGGGACGTTTTCCCACCCTTTTTGCGCCACCATGCTGGACAACTTCTTATCAACATTGAGCGCCCGCATGGGAATTTTATTGATCCGCGCAAACTCGAACAGCGGCATATAGATGTGCGACGGGAAAGCCCACACCTTGTCCCACTCCACCTGTTTCAAAAACTCCTGCGCACTCAAGGAACCCGCGACCCACTGGTCCAGCACGGGCTGCGCCCGACGGGGGAACATCTCAAAGCCAATGACCATGTCGGGGGCTTGCGCGTGCAGGGCCGCGAGCATCTGCAACTGCCAGCGGTGGTGGTCTTCCACATCGTGCTGCTCGCCGAGCAAGACCACATCCTGTGCAATGGCTTGCGCGATGACGTTTTGGACAGCGATGGGCTGGGGCGGTGTGGTGCTGACAGACACCCAGTTGCCACCCCCCTTGCAATAGGCCGGGATGGATGGCTTGGCCAACGACTGACGGGTGGCCAATGCCGCGACTGCGACTCCGGTCCCCACTAGTAGACAAACTACTAGGCAGACAGTTTTTGAGGTGCGTTTCAACATAGGTAGCATGACCTTACCTGTATTCGATGCCAATAGACGTGGCTGCTGCAAAAACCTTCAAGGCCCGCCGGCAATTGGCCTGGAGGCCACTGCTCACTCAAAATCCACATAGTGGGACGCCATTCTTAAGCGCTGCAGTGGGTCGGACTCCGCCAGCAATTGCTGCTTGGCCTCGGGGGAAATCGGCAAAATCTCAGCCCAGCGGTTGGCCACCCAGCCGCATTCATCCAATCTATAAGGCTCAAAAATGGGTAACAGGTGTTGTACGCCCTGCTTTTGGTTGCGGGCAATCAACTGCCCCAAAAAATTGGCCATGGGCTGCAAAGAAGTGGGAATGGGCACAGCCGCGTCCTGCGCCACAGCGCTGGTTGTACCGTACCAAACACCGTAGGGGCCCAGCGCGTAGGAATCCAGCGTAAACCGGCTCCCGCCTTTGCACACCACCCGAAGCAAGGCCGGCTGCACTGTAACCAACTCCACAATGTGCGCCATGGCGCCCACGGGGCACAGCACCACCGATTCGCCAGGCGCTTGCACCTCGCGCCCCTGCGCAATGCCAACCACGCCAAACGGCTTTCCTTCTTTTTCACAGCGCCGAATCATGTCCAGGTAGCGCACCTCAAAGATTTGAAGCTGCAACATCCCGTCGGGAAACAAGCCGTTGGAAAGGGGAAACAAGGGTATGCGGTTCATCAGCAATTACTGGGTAAATCCTGATTGTGGCCGCGGTGTGCGCATGCGTTTGACCGCTTGCGCAAAGCCCCTGCAGCGCGGGTTGCATCTTTCCGATGAAGGCCTGTCGCGTTGGTAACGCACTGCGTGGGCTGTGGGCGCTACCATTTGCCGCTTCACATTTCACCCTCCCAAAGAGCATTTTCCATGACCACTGCCCACCTCGCCAGCCTCGTTAACCACCAAATCCGCCTGGCCGCCCGCCCGGTGGGCATGCCCAAAGCCAGCGACTGGAGCCACACCTCCGAGCCGGTGGCCGAGCCAGCAGAGGGCGGTGTCGTCCTCAAAACCTTGGCCTTGTCGCTGGACCCGGCCATGCGCGGCTGGATGAACGAAGGCAAGAGCTACATCCCCCCTGTTGGCATCAACGAAGTCATGCGTGCCGGTGGTGTGGGCCAGGTCATCGCTTCCAAAAACGAACAGTTCCAAGTGGGGGACTATGTGAGTGCAGGCTTCGGAGTGCAGGAATACATCACGATTGCCAAGGACGAAATCAAACGCAATGGTTTGGTCAAAATCGACCTGTCCGTGGGCAGCCTCACCCAGTGGCTTAACGTGCTGGGCATGCCAGGCATGACCGGTTACTTTGGTCTGATGGACGTGGGCATGCCCAAAGCCGGCGAGACGGTGGTGGTATCGGGCGCTGCTGGGGCCGTCGGCCAGACCGTGGGCCAGATGGCCAAGCTCAAGGGATGCCGCGTGGTCGGTATTGCCGGTGGCGCCGCCAAGTGCGACTGGGTGGTGAAAGAGCTGGGCTTTGACGCCTGCATCGACTACAAGGCCGGCCCTGGTGCCGTGCGTGCTGGGCTGAAAGAGCATTGCCCCAAAGGCGTGGATATTTACTTTGACAACGTGGGCGGCGAAATTCTGGACGACGTGCTGGCCAAGATCACCCGTGGCGCACGCATCATCATCTGCGGCGCCATCAGCCAGTACAACAACACCACTGCCGTGCAAGGCCCCAAAAACTACCTGAGCCTGTTGGTGAACCGTGCCCGCATGGAAGGCATTGTGGTGTTTGACTACGCCGACCGCT
>CAJASG010000518.1 GCA_903944555.1 uncultured beta proteobacterium | reverse complement strand
CGTGGTACAGCCAACGGCCCACCAAGCTGTCGCTCTACAACCCCACACCCAGCTCCACCATCGACATTGACAACGTGCGCCTGGAAACCCAGAGTGGGGCCAATCTGTTGCGCAATGGGGATTTCACCCATGGCCTGGACCACTGGTTTTTTGCCACGGATGGTCATCTGCAATGGCACATCAAGAGCCTGTACTACGGGGTGCTGTTCGACCAAGGCTGGTTTGGCCTGCTGGCCGTGCTGGCCATGGTCTTCCTGGCTTGGGTGCGGGCCGCTGAAAATGCGGTGAAGGGCGACTTGGTGGCAGGCGCTTCGTTGGCTGCGCTCAGTAGTTTTCTGGTGGTGGGGGTGTTTGACACGCTGCTGGACACGCCGCGCTTCGTGTTGCTGTTGCTGTTGCTGGTGGCGGCCTGCTTCCATTCGGCGCCACCAGCCAGGAGCCCTGCATGACGCCCGCCAAACCAGCCCGTCGTCTGGTCGAGGTGGACGCCTTGCGCGGTGTGGCGGCTTTGGCGGTGGTGTTGTTCCACTTCACCACGCGCTTCACCGAGCTGTTTCATCCCGCTTCGCTGCCCGTGGTCAATGTGTCGTATGGGCACTATGGGGTCAACCTGTTTTTCATCATCAGCGGCTTTGTGATCTTCATGACGCTGGAGAAAACGGTGCGGCCCATGGACTTTGTGGTCTCCCGGTTCAGTCGCCTGTTCCCCGCTTACTGGCTGGCCATTGCGCTGACGTTCTCGATCACCCATGGGCTGGGTTTGCCCGGCAAACTGGTGGATGGGTGGGCCGCCATGGGCAACCTGTTGATGCTCCACGGCCTGTTCAAAGTGCCCCATGTGGACGGCGTGTACTGGACGCTGGAGGTGGAGTTGCTGTTTTACTTCGGCATGTTTTTGCTCTACCGGCTGCGCTGGCTGTCGCGGATTCACCAGATGATTCTGGGGCTGCTGGTGGTCAGGGCTATTTACTTTGTGCTGGAGCGCTGGTTCAACATCAGCCTGCCGTGGATGATTTTTCGGCTGATGATCCTGCAATACCTTCCCTGGTTTGCCTTGGGCATTGCCATCTACCAGGCCAGCAGCCGACAAGATGCGGCTTCCAGGCGCTGGCCGGCCATCACGGCGGCTTGCGCCGTCCTGACCTTGGCGTTGACCGAGTCCATCGCCGTCGGTTTGCTTTCCGTCGTGTTTGCGCTGCTGGTTTGGCTGGCTGCCGCAGGGCGACTGGCCCTGCTGCGCTATGGGCCTTTTGTGTGGCTAGGCAGCATTTCTTACCCGCTGTATTTGCTGCATGAAAACATCGGCTGGAGCATTCAACTCCAGTTGGGTGCCTTGGGGCTTTCGACCACCGCCACCGCCCTGGTGGCGTTGATGGCCATCCTTCTGCTGGCCGCTGCGGTGATGCGCTGGGTGGAGCAACCCGCCATGCACTGGATTCGCGGGCGCTACCGTCAGCGTGCCAATGCCGTGATTTTTAGGCATCAAATAGACCGCTAGGCGCGGCGCCCTCAAAAGTGAAGTGCAACACGCCTTCGAATTCACTTTAAGGTGTGCCCATGAAATCAGAACCTCGCTACAACCAACTCGACTATCAAGAGCGTCAAACCATAGCCATCAGTTTGGAACAGGGCTTAAGCATGCGTGCCATTGGTCGCGTGCTCAACCGCAGCGCCGCCACCATTAGCCGGGAGATTGCCCGCAACGGTGGGGGCAATGGCTACAGCTGCAGATACGCCCAACAACGCCAAGTGCGAAGGCGTCGCCACGGTAGACCCGCCCCGAAGTTGATTGCTGGTAATCCCCTGTTTGAATCCATCGTGGAACTGCTTCGTCTGCGTTGGTCGCCCCAACAAATCGCAGCCCACTTGG
>CAJASG010000517.1 GCA_903944555.1 uncultured beta proteobacterium | reverse complement strand
TACATTGCACAGCCACCGCTGTACAAAGTGAAGGCCGGCAAAGAAGAGTTGTACCTGAAGGACGCACCAGCACTGGACAGCTTCTTGCTGCGCATTGCCTTGGTCAATGCCTCGGTACACACCGGTGGCGACAACGGCACTCTGCTGGCCGGCGACACGCTGGCCGAACTGGCGCGCAAGCACCAAGTGGCGCAAGCGGTAATTGCCCGCCTGAAGAACTTCATGGACGCCGAAGCCCTGCGCTCGGTGGCCGATGGCGTAGCCCTCAATCTGGATACCGTGGCCGATGCCGAGATTTCAGCCGCCGCATTGCAAGCACGCTTGCCCGACGCCGAAGTCGCCGGTGAATTTGACGTGCGCTCCGACAAACCCATTTTGCGCATCAGCCGCCGCCACCATGGCAACGTCAAGAGCAGTGTGCTGACGCAGGACTTTGTCCACGGCTCCGACTACGCGGCACTGGCCGAAGCGGCCAACACCTTCAAAGGCCTGCTCAGCGAAGGCGCCAAGGTCATGCGCGGCGAAGGTGAGCGCCAAAAAGAAGAAAAAGTGTCCGACTTCCGCGAAGCCATGGCCTGGCTGATCGCCCAAGCGGAACACGCCACCTCCCGCCAGCGCTACAAAGGACTGGGCGAGATGAACCCGATTCAGCTCTGGGAAACCACCATGGACCCCACGGTGCGCCGCCTGCTGAAGGTGCAAATCGACGACGCCATCGAGGCCGATCGCGTGTTCACCATGCTCATGGGTGACGAGGTCGAACCGCGCCGCGAATTCATTGAAACCAACGCCCTGCGCGCTGGCAACATCGATACCTGATCGGAAGAGTTTCATGCAGACTTTTGCTAATTGCCCGCAATGCGGGCTGGAGAACACCTACCCCGATGGCAGCAATTTTGTCTGCCCGGACTGTGCCCATGAGTGGCCCATGGCCGCCGCAGAAGACGGCGACGCAGGTGACGGCGATGGGATCATCCGCGACTCCAACGGCAACCCGCTGACGGACGGCGACTCGGTGCTGTTGATCAAGGACCTAAAGGTCAAAGGCTCCTCCATCGTCCTGAAAAAAGGGACCAAGGTAAAGAGCATTCGTCTGGTGTCCGGCGACCATGAGGTCGACTGCAAGACCGACAGTGGCAGTTTTATGCTCAAGGCCTGCTTCCTGAAGAAGGCTTGAGGTCGCCGAAGGTTTTTAGGTAAAATTGGCCTGTAGCCCCCGTGGAATATGCGCAAGCAGCTATTAAATTCATAGTATGACAACCCCCATCACCGCTCCACTCACGACCCACGACACCACCCGCATTGACGACACCCGCATCGGTGCAGTGCGCCCGCTGGTGACTCCAGCGCTGCTGGAGGAAGCCTTGCCTGCACCCACTGCGGCGCAGGCGTTGGTGGAGAGCAGCCGTGCCTCGATCTCGCAGGTGCTGCATGGCCGCGATGACCGCTTGATCGTGGTGGTGGGCCGTGCTCCATTCACGACCATGGGCAGGCCATGGAATACGCCCGCCAACTCAAGGTGCAGGCCGATGCGCTGGCCGATGACCTGCTGGTGGTGATGCGGGTGTACTTTGAGAAACCACGCACCACGGTGGGCTGGAAAGGCTACATCAACGACCCACGCCTGGATGGCAGTTTTGCCATCAACGAGGGGCTGCACATGGCCCGCCGGCTGTTGCTGGATGTGCTGGCATTGGGTTTACCCGTGGGCACCGAGTTTCTGGACCTGCTGAGCCCGCAGTTCATCAGCGATTTGGTGAGCTGGGGTGCCATTGGTGCCCGCACCACCGAGAGCCAAAGCCACCGTCAACTGGCCTCGGGCCTGAGCTGCCCGGTGGGCTTTAAAAATGGGACCGATGGGGGCGTGAAGGTGGCCACCGATGCGATTCAGGCCGCGCAGGCTGCACACGCGTTCATGGGCATGACCAAACTGGGACAGGTCGCCATTTTTGAGTCCCGGGGCAATGACGATTGCCACGTGATTTTGCGCGGTGGCAAGCAAACCAATTACGCGGCTGCCGATGTCGATGCCACCTGCAGCTTGCTCAAGGGCGCAGGACTGCGCGAGCAAGTGATGATCGATGTGTCCCATGCCAATAGCAGCAAACAGCATCTGCGCCAAATCACGGTGGCGGGTGAGGTGGCCGAGCAGATTGCCGCGGGTGACCACCGCATCACCGGCATCATGATCGAGAGCCATCTCAACGAAGGCCGTCAGGATATTGTTGCTGGTTCCGCGTTGAAGCACGGCGTATCCGTCACCGACGCCTGCATCAGCATGGCGCAAACGATTCCGGTGCTGGAGCAACTGGCCAGCGCAGTGCGGATGCGCCGACAGGCCCCTTAGGGCCCGTCGTCTCTACCAGTCGTTTTAACCACGTGGTGTCATTGGGCCACCTCCTTCGATGTGGCGGAAGTTGATACGGCCTTTGCGCAGGTCGTAGGGGGACAGTTCCAGCGACACGCGGTCTCCTGCCAAGATGCGGATGTGGTTCTTGCGCATCTTGCCAGCGGAGTAGGCAATCAACTGATGACCATTGTCCAAAGTCACGCGAAAACGGGTGTCGGGTAACACCTCGTTCACGATGCCCATCATCTCAATCAGGTCTTCCTTTGCCATGCTTGGTTCCTTGTTTCTTTACGAATCGGTTGGTTTGCAATAAATCAGTGGGGCTTGGTTACCGCGCTTACCCAGTCAATACCTTGGGCAATTGCGTAACGGGCGGCGTCGTCAATGGTCGGGAAATCGTCCACAAATCGCATCACGCGGTCAGTGGATGCGCTGCCGCGTCCGCTGGCGATGGAGACCTGTGCTGCAAACCGGCCGCACCCGAGGGGGCGGGGGCAGGCTGCGATGCGATATTTACCCATGATGACTGGTGACGTTGAAGAAAAACTTATGTTGTTGTTATGAATCATTAAAAATACAAAGGCGCCCTACACGACAAAGTGGTCGTTGCTGCACCGAAAATCAAAAAATGGCAGCCCCAAGCGCCGGGGTGCCCGCCTGTCATTCCGCCGACCAACAACCGCTTGGGTTGATGCCAGGGGCACGGGCCACAGCAGGGGCGACGTGAACAGTAGGGAAAATTTGCAGCGCCGTGAGAGCCATTGCATACCGCAGTTGAGGGGCTAGACTAGCAACCCCTCTGCCGGGGGTCGGTATGTCTTTGCAACGATGCAAGGACACGGCCAGTCGCCAAAAGCGATCTCCGAATATAGCACGGTCTGAAAAATATGCTAGGAATGGTGCAAGAAACACCTAATCCAAAGGCCTCAACAACGTGGCAATGTCGTGTGCATCCAACGAACGGGCCGCGCCGAACCCCGCCACTTGGCGTGCACCAGCCACCTGGATGGCGACGAACCTGAAGTCCCCGAGCTCCGTCATGGCTTGCGCCTCGGGAAACCGGGCCAAGTAAGCATCCCGCCCATGGGTCCATGCCGGACTGCCATGCTGCAGTACGGTGGCGCGGCCCTCCAGGGTGACGCGGGGTAAGGCGTGTACCGGCGCACCGTGCACCTCCGCCTGCATCACCATCAAGGAAACCTGGGGGCAGCGCTGCAGGAACGCGGTGTGCGGCGCCAGTCCGCTGACGTGGATCACGATGCAGGCTTCCACCGGGTCCACGGCAAAGGGCACCATGGAGACGAAAGGCTGGCCGTCGTCTGCCAGCGTGCCCAAGGCGGCCACCCGCTGGGAGCTAAGCAAGGCGCGCAGGGCCTGGGTGAGACGGGGTTCGTGGGGCATGGCGGATTCCATTCAAATGCGCAATTTTGCCTTGCCTACCTTCACAGTCCACTCCAGTCGGAATATTTCAGATAAAAAATGGCTGTAGGCCCCGCAGAATATGCGCAAGCAGCTCCTGAATTTGTAGCAAAACATCTATCTTTGAATACGGTCCCGGACACGGGTCACCTCCTGCACGGTGACGGGTGCGCCCTGGTTGCCCCATGCGCTGCGGATGAAGGTGAGCAGGTCGGCGCTGTCCTGGTCACTGAGTTGCAGCACAAAGGGCGGCATTCCAAAAGGCCGTGGATTGCCCTGTGTGGCAGGGGCAAAGCCACCGTACAGCACGGTTTGGATCAGGTTGGCACTGTTGGCAAGGTTGACGGCCCGATTGTTGGCCAGCGGCGGGTAGGCGCCCGGCACCCCAGCACCCTGCAGACCGTGGCAGTCAGCACAGTGTTTTTCATACAGTTGTGCACTGCGCTCGGGTTTCGCCGTGGCTGATGGGCTTGCAAGCCTGGTTGGTGGCGGTGCCACTTTTGCGGTGTCTGCACCCAATGACTGCAGGTACACCCCCATGGCCCGCAGATCCGCATCGTTCAGGTACTGGGTGCTGCCTTGCACCACCTGCGCCATGGGGCCGGAGGCTTGGCCGTGTGGCGACAGGCCGGTTTTCAGCAATTGGACGGTGGCGTCCAGCGCGCCCGAGCGCACACCGGCTTGCGTGACGTCTTGCAACGAGGGCGCGTACCAGCCCTGCCCGGGCAAGGTCCCGCCGGTCAACTGCCCGCCGCCGGTGCTGGCCCCCAAGGCGTTGCGCGGGGCATGGCATTCGCCACAGTGGCCCAAACCGGTGGCCAAATACGCACCCCGATTCCATTGCGCAGTGTGACTGGCCTGTGGCTGGAAGCTCTGGGGCGTGAAGTACAGGGTGCGCCAGGCCAACAGC
>CAJASG010000516.1 GCA_903944555.1 uncultured beta proteobacterium | reverse complement strand
TCACCTACCTGCGGTTTGCCTTTTGCGGCAATCTGGGGGCCTTTGACGCCGGGCGTCCGCTGGACACCGGTATCGTGCGCACCCTGTGGATGACACCCGACGAAGTCCGCCAAAGCACCGCCCGTCACCGCAGTCCCTTGGTGCTGCGCTGCATGGAAGACTACCTGCACGGACAGAGGCACCCCCTGGGCTTGGTCCACACCGATCCAGGTGTTCTGCAGCAGCCGAGCTCTATGCTATAAAATATATAGCTGCTTGCGCATATTCCACGGGGACTAGAGGCCAATTTAGCACTTAATTCCGGCATCGCCCATCCCGTATAAAATCTAACCATGAGCAAGCAACGCATTGTGGTGGGTTTAAGCGGCGGGGTCGATTCAGCGGTCACCGCCTACCTCTTGAAACAACAGGGTCATGAGGTGATCGGCATCTTCATGAAGAACTGGGAAGATGACGACACGGACGAGGAAAACAGCAAGTATTGCTCCTCCAACATCGACTTTGTCGATGCCGCCGCCGTGGCGGATGTGTTGGGGATAGAGATTGAGCACGTCAACTTCGCCTCCGAATACCGGGACCGGGTATTTTCCGAGTTCCTGCGCGAATACCAGGCCGGGCGCACGCCCAACCCCGACATTTTGTGCAATGCCGAGATCAAATTCAAGGCCTTTTTGGACCACGCCATGCGTCTGGGCGCCGAAAAAATTGCCACCGGACACTACGCCCGGGTGCGCCTGAATCCGCAGAGTGGCTTGCATGAGCTGCTCAAAGGCCTGGACCCGGCCAAAGACCAAAGCTACTTCCTGCACCGCCTGAACCAGGCACAGCTGTCCAAGACCTTGTTCCCGGTGGGCGAGTTGCACAAGACCGAGGTGCGGCGTATCGCCGACGAAATTGGTCTGCCCAATGCCAAAAAGAAGGATTCCACCGGCATTTGCTTTATTGGCGAGCGGCCGTTTCGCGAATTCCTGAACCGCTACATTTCCAAAGAGCCCGGCCCGATCAAAGACCCCAAAGGGCGCACGATTGCGCAGCACGTGGGTTTGTCTTTTTACACGCTGGGACAGCGCCAGGGGCTGGGCATTGGAGGCCTCAAAACCAAAGGTGCGCAAAAAGGAGGGGGCGAACACACGCCGTGGTTTGTGGCCCGCAAAGACATGCAGACCAACACCCTGTGGGCGGTGCAAGGCCATGACCACCCCTGGCTTCAATCGATGTCACTGACCGCACAGGATGCAAGCTGGACATCAGGGGCTCCGCCTGCGAACGTGGCGCAGGTGTCCTTGGCGGCAAAAACCCGATACCGCCAAAACGATTCTGCTTGCGTGTTAAGTCAGGCCACGTCCGACACCTTTGCGCTGCACTTCACCGACCCGCAATGGGCCGTCACACCGGGCCAATCCGCCGTACTCTACGACGGCGAGGTGTGCCTGGGGGGGGGCGTCATTGCGTCAGCCCATGCGGGCGAGTAGGGTTTCCATGTCTTTCAGCATTTCATCCAGACCCACTTTTTGCTCCGCATCGGGGTGCATGCGGGCTTCCAGCTCCTGCTCCATGAAGCACACCGTCATGCGCAAGTAGGTGCTGTCCAGCGCCTTGCGCACGGCCGAGAACTGCTGGCCGATTTTTAAGCAGTTCTCTCCCTCTTCCACCATGCGCTGGATCCCCCGAATCTGACCCTCAGCGCGACGCAGTCGGTTGAGTACATCGGTACGGGCTTGGGCATTGTTCAATACGGTCATGTTGCAGTTTTCCGGTTTCTGGGTCACCCGCGTATTTTCACCCATGGTGCGCTCCTGTGCAGCAGTGGAACAAGCTTCAGTTTGCGCAGCCGATTTTTGACTCGGGAACGCCCAACTTTTTCAGAATGATGCCCAAAGGGCAAAAATCCGTGAAGCCCGACTGAAACAGGTTGAGTCCGACGAAGGCGGTAAAGGCCAGCGCCCATTTACTGACAAACAAGGGGCTGCCCTCAACCCCCAGTGCCAATGAGATGAGGATAAAAAGGCCTGCAAAGACGACGATGTAACGTTGAACGGTCATGGTGAAACTCCTATATAAAAACGAAATGAGACTTGCAAAAGTTAGGGCTTGGTTTTATCCGTCAGCCGCACGATGCCCAGCAGCTTGAGCACATACTTTTCATAAATGGGCTCGGAATTGCCGGTCTTGATCTTGCGAATGAAATACTTCTCAAACGCGATCTTGGCCAGATGCACCCATTTGCCCTTTTTGAACCAGTTCACATTGCGCGGCGGGATTTGTGGCAGTGCCACAAAGGCAGCGCCGGTGTCCCCCATGTCTGCCAGGCAAATCGCATTCCAGGTGCCTGTGGCTTCTGGTAATTTCCCGGCCAACTCGTCTGCAATGTTGTGGGCGATGGCGCCGACCATGCTCTCGATCATGTAGCCGGTTTTGGGGGTGCCGGTGGGCACCGGGGTGACCTCCACCGGTGGAATCGCCACGCACACGCCAGCGGAGAAAATGTTGCGGTACGCCTTGCTGCGCTGAAACTCATCAATCAACACAAACCCACGCGGGTTGCACAGGTTTGGCACCGCAGCCACCGCGTCCACACCCTTGAATGCGGGCAGCATCATGGACAGCTTGAAACCGACTTCGTGCTCTTTGTAGACATTGCCAAGATCATCAAGCTGGGTGACGAACATCTTGCCCTCTTCCACCCGGGTGGTCTTGGCGTTGGTGATCCACTTCATGTCGCGGTTGCGCATCTCGGACTCCAGCATCGATTTGCTGTCGCCTACGCCGCCCAGACCCAGGTGACCGATGTAGGGCTCACTGGTGATGTAGGTGATCGGCACCTTGTTGCGCAGCTTGCGCTTGCGCAGATCGGTATCCAGAATGAAGGCAAATTCGTAGGCCGGACCGAAGCAGCTGGCGCCCGGCATCGCACCAATGATCACCGGGCCTGGGTTTTCCAGAAACTTCTGGTAGTCCGCAAAGAACGCCTGTGCGTGGTCCACGCTGCAAATCGAATGGGTGAATCCACCACCCCCATGCGCCACGGGACCCGCGCCTGGAACCTCGCTGAAAGACAGTTTGGGGCCGGTCGTGATCACCAGGTAGTCGTATTGCAGTGTTTGGCCACCCTCCAGCGTGACCTGGTTGGCGGAGGCTTCAATGCTGGCAACGCCCTTCGGAATGAAATCAATGTCTTTGCGGGCGAGGTAGGGCGCAATCGGCAGGGTAATTTGCTCGCGCTCACGCCACCCCACAGCCACCCACGGATTGCTAGGGACAAACTGAAAGTAGTCCGTCGAATTGACGACGGTAATGCGGTGCTCTTTGGCCAACAACTCGCGTATTTCATAAGCGGCAGGCATGCCGCCCAGACCAGCACCGACGATAACGATATGGGCCATGGTTTGTCTCCTTCAGGGTGTTACGGGGTCAGCCGAATCGGCTGCGTGAACGTTCGCGTCTGTGCGCGATTCCATACGGCGCCGAAACAGCGCGTAGTAAAGGACCGGGATCACCACCAGAGTCAGCACGGTGGACACCAGAATGCCAAAAATCAAAGAGACAGCCAAGCCATTGAAAATGGGGTCATCCAGGATGAAGAAGGCGCCAATCATGGCGGCCAACCCGGTCAAGGCGATCGGCTGTGCGCGCACGGCTGCCGACTGCAATACCGCATCTTTGAAAGCCAAACCCTGCGCGGTTTGCAGCTCAATGAAGTCGACCAGCAAAATCGAATTGCGCACAATGATGCCGGCCAGCGCAATCATCCCGATCATGGACGTGGCAGTGAACTGCGCACCCATGATGGCGTGGCCGGGCATCACGCCAATGATGGTGAGTGGAATCGGCGCCATGATGACCAAGGGCGTCAGGTAGCTCTTGAATTGCGCCACCACCAGCAGATAAATCAGGATCAAGCCCACGCCATAGGCGGCACCCATATCCCGGAAGGTGTCATAGGTGATTTGTGACTCGCCATCCCATTTGATGGCGTATTGCCGGTACGGGTCGCCCGGCTGGTGAATCCAGTATTCCCCCACGCTGTCGCTTTGGGTTTTGGCAGCCTCCGC
>CAJASG010000515.1 GCA_903944555.1 uncultured beta proteobacterium | reverse complement strand
GGCACCAGGGACATGGTGCGTGGCTCTGATGCGCTGGGCCATAGCACCAGGCTGCCGGTCTCGGCAATGGCGCTGCGGGCCAGTGTGAGTGACGCATCCATGTCGTCAAACAGCGCATCGCGCCATTCTTCGATGGGTTGCGTGTACTGCACCACTTGCAGGTTCTCTGGTTGACTGGATTCCAGTACTGCACCGTGAGCGGTGTTGGCGCCGATCAATAGTTTGCGCACGCCTTTGGCTGCAGCCAGGCGCACCAGCAATGCAGGCCAATCGGTGTCGGTGGTGTCGTGTACCTCGGTGTGCGCGGCCTCCAGGGCGGCGCGCAAGCGGGCCAAACGCTGGGTTTGGTCTTCGTTGCGTTGGCGTGGTGCATACCAGCCAGCGACATCGGGCAGGGTGGGCTTGGTCGTGATCGACGTGGACCGCAATCGACCCAAGATGGCGTCGCGTGCACTCATGACGATGCTCCATTCGTGCGGTGCCACAAAAAGCTGGCAATGTGCTCCCCAGGCAGTGATGGGGTGGAACGCCCTGCCACCTCATCTTGTTTGGCTGCGCGCCCGGTAATGTTGAATAGGCAACCGCAGTCGGCGCTGACGACGCTTTTGGCGCCACTGTCCTTGATGCTGGCCACTTTGTCGCTGACGATGGCCTCAGAGATGTCCGGGTACCGAATGGCAAAAGTGCCGCCAAACCCGCAGCACTCTTCGATGCGCGCTTGTTGCACGACGTTCACCTGCGACAGGCACTCCAACAGCGCTGAGCTGGTTTCGTGCGACCCCATTTGCCGACGTGCGTGGCAGGAGGTGTGCAGTGCCACGGTGCAATCGATTCCCAGATCTGGCCGGTTGAAATTGACAACGTGGACCAAAAACTCGGTCAACTCGAAAGTGCGTTCCGCCAGATCAACAGCCAGGGCATGCAGAGCAGGATCATCGGCAAACAGTGCCGCATAGTGATGGCGCAGCATGCCGCCACAGGACCCTGACGGCACCACCACCGGCCAAGGCTGGGAAAATAATTTGAGCTGCTGCAAAGCCACGTCACGTGCTTCATCGGGGTAACCGCTGCTGTAGGCCGGTTGGCCGCAGCAGGTCTGCGCCTCCGGGAAGTGCACCGTGATGCCTTCGCGTTCCAGCAATCGGACCGTGTCCAGTCCCGCCTCTGGTGCGAACTGGTCCACCAGGCAGGTGGCAAAGAGGTAAACGTCCTTGGGCATGGACGGGTAGCGCCTCACGCTATCGGCATCGGATGACATGATCAAGCTCCTGTTGTATTTGCTATTGCTTTAATAGCTGCTTACGCATGTTCTATAAGGGTTGCAGCTTAAAACCACCCTTGGGCTTGAAAACTCCACAGCCGATCAGAAGGTCCTCGCTCAAGGGCAGGATGTAGGACGTTTTCTCGTCCACCACGTTGGTGGTCGGGTTGACGACTTCGTAATCAATCCAGCCGCCACCGGCCTCGGCTGCGCCAAAGCCTTCGCGAATCACGTGGTCGCCGTCCAAGCCACGAATGTCGTGTACCCGTTTGCCCACATTGGCCGGTGTGGAGCTGAACACCTTGTAATAGCCCTTGCGGTCGAACACAAAGAGGTAGAGGTCACGATTGATAAATCCGCCGTGAGGGTCATTGAACTTGGGGATGGCCGCGCCAAGCCCTAGTTGTTTGACGAGTTGAAAGCCGCGTTGAACCATGGCGAATGCTTCATCGGCGGTGCCACGGCGCAATTTGATGGCCGCCACTGCTTCGCTAAGGTTGGACGCGCGCTCGTTCAGCCCCACGGTGGCTTGCAGGGCTTGGTCGACCATGGCGCCGTTGCGTTGGGTGATGTTGTCCAACTCCATGACCGCGGTCGCAATTTCTAAAAGTGTTGCGCTTTGTTCGTTGCTGGCATGGGTGATGACGCTTAAGCCTTCGGCCACTTCATGGATGCCCTTCACCACGGTGCGCAAGTTACCTGTCACGGTTTCGATGCGGGTGACGCCGACGCCAACCTGCTCGCCCGAACGGGCAATCAGCGCCCGAATTTCCCGTGCCGAAGTCGCACTGCGCTGGGCCAGCGTACGCACTTCGCTGGCCACCACCGCAAAACCGCGTCCTGATTCACCAGCCCGGGCTGCTTCCACTGCCGCATTGAGCGCCAGAATGTTGGTCTGGAAGGCGATGCCATCGATGACACTGATGATCTCGCCCATGCGCTTGGAGCCTTCCTGAATCTCACCCATGGAGCGGACTGCGACATCCATGGCCTGGGCGCCTGCCTCGGCCTCATTGCGTACGCGACGGGTTAGTTCATCCACCTCTTTGGCGCGGCTGGCCGTGCCCTGAACTGATTCACTCAGTCCGGAAATGCTGGCACTGGCCTGCTCCAGGCTGGCGGCCTGTGCTTCGGTGCGTTGCGACAAGTCGTGCATGTTGCTGGTGAGGGATTCACCCGCCAACGAGACGTGCACCGCCTGGTTGCGGATGGTGCCTACCAAGCCGGAAAAATTGTCCCGCATGGATTCAAGATTTCTGCCTGCATCCGACAATTCATCGCATCCAGGCACTGCCACGGTTTGGGTGAGATCGCCGCGCGCGCTGCTTCGTACGACGCTTGCGAGCAGATCGACCGCGCCAGAAAGACTTTGGTAAAACGCCACAAAAAGATAAAGTACCGCAGCCAAGCCGAGCAACCCGGTCACAGCTCCCAGACCGATACCGCCCCCGCTTTCGAGCGACTGTTGTGTCATGAGTGCACCCATGATGAGCATCGGCACGAGGAGCAATACGAACATTCCGACCAGTCGGACGCGTAAGCGCAAGCGTCGCATTAGCGAAACACCAGGGCTCAGGAGTGTGTTGAAAAGTTTCATATGTCTCCATTGCGTCAAGTGTTGCCCAACTTCTGTGGTTCACCTTTGATAGTAAGGCTGCAGTTTAGATGCCGGTAAAGGGTTTTCCCTTGCGCGTTGGCACCTGGTCAGCAAACTGAAAGTTCGTTTCCAAAGCGGCGACGTGAATGCCAAACCCTGCTTACTCCATGCGGCACAATGCAGCTTCCGCTTTACGCTAAATAGGTAAATCTACTGCGATGAGTTCCGCTTCGGTAAATCTGTCTGAGGAGGTGCAGCGTTTGCAATTGGAGTTGCAGGCAGCGCAGGCACGCTTGCAGTCGGTGGCGGATGCTGCAGGCACTTTGATCGGGAAGCTGGAGTTTGCCTGTGCAGCGGATGACAGTCTGTTGCTCGTCGGCGCAGACCCGATGGCCGACCAGCTGTTAGGCAAGGCCTGCGCGCCGTTTGTTGGGTTACCGTTATTGGCACTGTTTCCCGGTTTGCAGGTTACGGAGGTCCCTGCGGCCTTGCTGAACGTTGCGCTAACCGGCGCAACTTATTCCCCCGGAAGTTTGCTCGGGGAAGGGTTTTTCTCAGGAAAATCGTTTAACTTTTTCGCCTTCCAGTTGGCCCCTGGGCGGGCCGTGGTGAAATTTTGGGACAGCTCTGGTGCCGCTGAATCGATTCAAATGCGCATGCGTGCGCAGCAACAGCTTGCTGCCATGTTCAGCCAGAGCCCTGCGGCTATTTCGCTCAGCCGTGAAGCCGACGGCGTGTATGTCGATGTGAACGAAGAGTGGACCCGGCTCACCGGTTTGTTACTGCAGGATGTTTTGGGTCGAACCACGATCGACGTCGGCTTTTGGAACGATACCCGCCATCGCAATTCGGCCATTGATTCCATGGGTAAACAGGGTCGACTTCGCAATATGGATTTGCCTTTTACCCGACCAGACGGTGAAAAGCGCACCTTTCAAATCAATGTCTCCCGCATCGAAATCGGTGGTTCGGCGTATTTTTTGAGTTATGTCAAAGATGTGAGCTCCGAGCGCTTGGTGCAGGCGGAGTTGTTGGCGAGTGAGCAACTGTTGACGGCCACGAACAACCGACTCAGTCAACAGATACGGTTGTTTGAGTCGTTGGAAAGTGTTGCGTCGGTGGGCTACTGGACTTCCAGTGAGGACCCAAGCAGTTTGCGGTGGTCCAACGGCATGTACCGTTTGGTGGGCTTGGAGCCTGGCACGATCACCAATACGGGTGATGCCCGTAGCTATATTCATGATGACGACCTGACGCTATTCAAGGAAGCCCGCGCCAAGGCGGATGGCTCCATCGTCGAGTTTCGGTTCCACCACCCGGATGGCCGGCTGCACTGGCAGCGCTCGCGCATTCAACACTGGTCAGGCGATGGGGCTGACGCGATGGATTTTGGCGTGGTACAGGATGTTACGAACGAGCGCGAAGCTGCCTTCGCCTTGGAAGAACAGCTTGGATTTATCCGGCAGGTCACCAGTGGTGCGCCTGGCATGGTGTTTCAGTTGCGACGCAGTCCCGAGGGGGAGTACAAGTTTTTGTATGTAAGCGACCGAGTTTGTGAAATCTACCGTGGGTCGACGCCTGAGGGCGTTATCCGTGACGTGTCTTATGTGCTGAAGCTGCACCACCCGGATGACCGAGGCGAATTCATTCGCTCCGTGGAAGATTCGGCAAAAAATGTTGCGCTGTGGAACCATGAGTACCGGTTGCGCTTCGAAGATGGCGAAGTGCGGTGGATACTGGGGCAGGCGATGCCGGAACGGCTTTCGGACGGCGCAGTGGTCTGGAATGGATTTACAACCGACATTACCCCCCGCAAACAGGCCGAAGATGACTTGCGTGAAAGCGAAGCCCGCTTCCGGGCTCTGACAGCGCTTTCGTCGGATTGGTACTGGGAGCAGGATGCCGAGTTTCGCTTCGTTCGGATGGACGGGAATATGGATACTTCCAACGTGTTGGACCCCGAGCGCCAAATTGGCAAGACGCGCTGGGACTCCGACGTCGAAGGTGTCACCCCGGCGCAGTGGGCGCAGCACCGGAGGCAATTGGAGGCGCACGCAACCTTCCATGATTTTGTGCTGCAGCGCCGCCGCGCTGACGGTACCCTGATGTGGGCGTCCATCAGTGGCACTCCCATTTTTGACACGGAAGGACGTTTTACCGGCTACCGGGGCATTGGGCGGGACATTTCTGCAAGGCGGCAAGACGAGGACAAGATTGAGCGCCTGGCCTTTTACGATGCATTGACTGGCTTGCCCAATCGCCGGTTGCTGATTGACCGCCTGCAAAACGCCTTGGCATTGACGGAGCGCGAGGGCCTGACCGGTGCCCTGCTGTTTATCGACCTGGACAACTTCAAGGACCTCAATGACACCCAGGGCCACGACATGGGGGACCAGTTGTTGACCCAGGTCGCAATCCGGCTGGGGGAGTGTGTGCGGGATGCAGACACGGTGGCCCGCCTGGGCGGTGACGAATTTGTGGTGATGCTGCAAAAGCTCAGCAACGACCCGAACGAGGCCGCTGCCCACGCGGAAAGTGTGGGCAAGAAAATCCTCAGTACCCTGAACCAGGCCTATCGGCTGGGGGGCAACGAGTACCACAGCACCCCCAGCATTGGTATCGCGTTGTTCCATGACAATGTGTTGACCATCGACGAGTTGCTCAAACGCGCCGATCTGGCCATGTACCAGGCCAAGGCGGCGGGGCGCAATACCGCACGCTTCTTCGATCCGGTGATGCAGGCAGCCGCTTCCGCCCGAGCGGCGGTGGAGAAGGACTTGCGCCAAGCCTTGGTGCGCAAAGAGTTCGTGCTGTACTACCAGCCCGTCGTGGATGAGCATAACCACACCACCGGGGTAGAAGCGCTGGTGCGTTGGATGCATCCCCAGCGCGGTTTGGTGTTTCCTGGGGAATTCATTTCCGTGGCGGAGCAGACCGGCTTGATATTGCCCCTGGGGCAGTGGGTGCTGGAGGCCGCGTGCGCCCAATTGGTCGCGTGGAGCGTGCGGGCCGAGACCCGGCGTTTGACCATGGCCGTGAATGTGAGTGCGCGCCAGTTCCGCCATCCTGACTTCTCGAACCAGATATTGACCTTGCTGCGCATCAGCGGAGCCAACCCCTACCGCTTGAAGCTTGAGCTGACGGAGAGTTTGTTACTGACCGATTTTGACGACGTGATTGTCAAGATGAGTGAATTGCGCTCCATTGGCGTGTGCTTTTCGCTGGACGACTTTGGCACGGGTTATTCATCCCTGTCGTACCTGAAGCGTTTGCCGCTGGACCAGCTCAAAATTGACCAGTCGTTTGTGCGGGATGTGCTGACGGACTCTAACGATGCAGCGATTGCGCGCACGATTTTGACGCTGGCCCACAGCTTGGATTTGGGGGTGGTGGCCGAAGGGGTCGAGACGACTGGCCAGCGCGATTTTCTGCTGGCCAGCGGGTGCAAGGCTTTTCAGGGCTATTTGTTCGGCAAGCCGGTCCCTGCAGAGCTACTGCAGATGGACATCGCCCCGAGCCGGTTCGCGGCCTTATAGCGCCTTACAGCGGGGCGTCTTCTGCCGGGCTTGCTGCGGCATCTGGTGCGACGGTGTCCGCATTGTCAGCGGCATCAACCAGACTTTCCTCGACCACTGGCTGGCTTGCGGCTTGGCGCAAGGTGGCTTTTTCACCAGCAGTAGCGAACTTGCTGTATTTGCCCAGAATGGTGACCAACTGACCGTAGACCTTGGGTGTACCCGCCAAACATTCTTGTTGGTCCAGGAAGTCAGCTTCGCCGGTGAAGTTGCCCACCAGTCCGCCTGCTTCCGTGACCAGCAGCGAGCCCGCCGCCACATCCCACGGCTGCAAACCGGTTTCAAAAAACCCTTCGGTAAAACCTGCTGCCACGTAGGCTAGATCCAATGCTGCCGAGCCTGGACGGCGCAGGCCTGCCGTGCGCTTCATCACGTCGCCCATCATGGACAGGTATTGGCCGAAGTTGTCGCCTTCGCGGAACGGGAATCCGGTCGAAATCAGGGAGTCCTTGAGCATATTGCGTTTGGACACGCGCAAACGCCGGTCATTCAGGAAGGCGCCACGGCCCTTGGTGGCGGTGAACAGGTCGTTGCGGGTGGGGTCATAGATCACCGCTTGCTCGATCTTGCCCTTGACGGACAGCGCAATGCTGACGCAGTAAACGGGCAAGCCGTGGATAAAGTTGGTCGTTCCGTCCAGCGGATCAATGATCCAGACATGGTCGGCGCCTTGTGCGCCGTGTTCACGGCCCGACTCTTCGGCCCAGATCCCGTGGTCCGGGTAGGCGGTCAGCAGGGTCTCAATAATCACCTTCTCTGCAGCATGATCAATTTCGGTGACGAAGTCGTTGACTTTCTTTTGGGAAATACGGACCGACTCGACATCGAGCGCAGCGCG
>CAJASG010000514.1 GCA_903944555.1 uncultured beta proteobacterium | reverse complement strand
GCTGAGTGAGACCTACGGCATCATGGTCTACCAGGAGCAGGTGATGCAGACGGCGCAGATTCTGGGCGGCTATTCACTTGGTGGCGCCGACATGCTGCGCCGCGCCATGGGTAAAAAAGACGCTGACGAGATGGCCAAACACCGCCAGATCTTCCGCGACGGTGCGCTCAAGAACGACATCAACGAGGCCAAAGCCGACGAGATTTTCGACTTGATGGAGAAGTTTGCCGGCTACGGCTTCAACAAGTCGCACGCCGCTGCTTATTCTTTGCTTGCCTACCACACCGGCTGGCTCAAGGTGCACTACACCGCCGAGTTCTTTTGCGCCAATATGACGGTGGAAATGGATGACACCGACAAGCTCAAGGTCTTGTATGAAGACGCCCTGAAGATGGGGCTGACCTTTGAGCCGCCCAATGTGAACCGTGGGGTCAGCCGCTTTGAGCCCATTTCAGACAAGATGATCCGTTATGGCCTGAGCGCCATCAAGGGTACTGGCGAACAAGCCATCAAGGCCATTGAAGCTGCCCGCGAAGGTCGGGGTGTGGGGCCCAATGCCGATGTGGTCGGCCCGTTCAAGAGTCTGTTCGATTTTTGCGCCCGGGTGGACCGTGCCCGCATCAACAAGCGCACGGTCGAGGCCCTGATCAAGGCCGGTGCCTTTGACACCATCCAACTGAACCGCGCATCGCTGTTGGCCTCGGTGGATATGGCGTTTGACTTTGGTGCGGCAGCACTGGCCAATGCCAACCAAGGCGGGCTGTTTGACATGGGTGGTGAGGACGACCATGGCTCCAGCACGCAGGAGCCCGACCTGGTGGAGGCCACGCCCTGGGGCATCAAAGAGCGCTTGGTCTTGGAGAAAACCGCTGTCGGTTTTTACCTGTCCGGCCACTTGTTTGACGAGGTGACGCTGGAAGTGCGCCGTTTTGCCAAGCGCCAGATCGACGACCTGATCGACACCCGCGAGCCGCAGTTGCTGGCTGGTATCGTCACCGATTTTCGGACCATCAACGGCCAGCGCGGCAAGCTGGCCTTGTTCAAACTGGACGACAAGTCGGCCATGATTGAAGCCCGGGCCGACGAGGAGCTGATCAACGCTAACAAGCACTTGTTCAAAGACGATGAGCTCGTCATCGTGATGGGTAAGGTGCGGGATGACCGCTTCTCCGGCGGTAAGCAGCTCACCATTACCCAGGTGTGGGATTTGGAGCAGGCACGTTGCCGTTTTGGCAAGTACCTGCGCGTTGAAGTGAACGCGCAGGCAGGTGGCAAAGTCCCCGATGTCGCCCGCTTGGTGCGGGAGTTTCCTGCCCGGCGCGAGATGTCCGAGCAAGAGGGGGCGGTGGTGCTTGGTTTGGGGGTGCGGATGCGGGTTCAATGCGGGCCGGTCGGTGTTGCGCCGGGGGACGCTCAGGCCGGGGCCATGGCAGAACTCCAGCTGGGTGACGACGCACGTTTTTATCCTAGCGACGCGGCTTTGGCCAGCTGGCGGGCACAGGTCGAACAGGGCAGGGCGACGATTTCCTTTGATTAACATCAAAGAATGGGTGCAGCAATAGGTTTTCAAATGCGATAAACTCTCATTTGCATTCGCGTTGTGCGGGTGTTGTTCCTATACATTGGTGGCATCCATGCTTCTGTCGCAACTTCCAAATGGTCAAAACGCTGTGGTGGAGCGCATCGTTCCCGGTTCCGCCGAGGTGGGCGCTGCCACCTTGCTGCGTTTGGGCGAGTTGGGTTTCATCGCGGGGGAGCCGGTGCATATGCTGCGCCGGGGCCCCGGCGGGCGCGAACCGCTGGCCGTGCAAGTCGGTGATACGCAGTTCGCACTGCGCTTGGCAGAAGCACAGTGCATTGAGGTGACTTGCATATGAAAAGCATCGCCTTGGTCGGTAACCCCAATTGCGGCAAGACCGCGCTGTTCAATTTGTTGACAGGCGCACGCCAAAAGGTGGCCAACTACGCGGGCGTGACGGTAGAGCGCAAGGTCGGCATGGCCCGGCTGCGCAACGGTCAAAGTGTGTCCGTTATTGATTTGCCCGGTGCTTACAGCCTGAATCCCGCCACGCCGGATGAGCAAGTGATGCTCGATGTGCTGGAAGGCCGTCGCGCTGGTGAAGATGCGCCCGACGTGGTGGTAGCGGTGGTAGATGCCACCAACTTGCGCATGAACCTGCGCCTGGTGCTGGAGCTTAAGCGTCTGAACAAGCCGATGCTGGTGGCAGTGAACATGGCCGATGTCGCGCGCTCTCAGGGGTTGGCGGTTGACTTGGAGCGCTTGTCCGTGGAGTTGGGCTGCCCGGTCGTGGAAACGGTGGCGGTCAAGCACGATGGCCATGCCAAGCTGTTGGCGCAGCTGGAGCTGCAGTTTGCCGCCCCGGTGGGGGATCGACAAGAGTCGGTACCGGCCGCTTCGCATGCCACT